>CAXTOC010000149.1:0-6945 GCA_964245725.1 uncultured Acetobacteraceae bacterium
GGCTCGCGCACCGGCCTGCCGACCGGCCCCGTGCTCTACGGCGGCGCGATCTGATCGATGGGGCCTGGGGCCCCAGCGGGTCCAGGGCAGCGCCCTGGCCCTGAGGATGCGTCTACCGAGACAGCCGGGTAGACAGGATCAGCGTGGAGTTGGTGCGATCCACGCCTTCCAGGGCGCCGATGCGGTCGATCAGCCGGTCGGCCTCCTCGACCGAAACCGCCTCCACCATCGCGATCAGGTCGAACTGGCCGCCGACCGCGTGCAGCGTGCGGACCGCGCTCATCCGCCGCAGCGCCGCCTCGATCGCCGACGCCCGTTTCGGCGCCGAGGCGATCATCACGTGCGCCCGCACCGGCTCTGGCCCGGTCGCGCGCCCGGTGCGTATGGTATAGCCGAGGATCGCACCGCCGCGTTCCAGCCGTTCGATCCGGCTCTGCACCGTCGTCCGCGACAGGCCGAGGCTGCGGGCGATCGCCGCGGTGGGCATGCGGGCGTTGGCGCGGAGCAGGTCGAGCAGGCTGCGGTCGAGCGCGTCGATGTGCATTGTGCCGAAACTATGCGGCAGTCTGCCGATGTCAACCGGACCGCATCGGCGATGCGCGTCTTGTCCCCAGCATGCCCAAGGCCGGATCCTGGGCGGGCAGCAACGCCGTCTGGAGTTCCCCATGAGAGACATCGCCGTCATCGGCGCCGGCAAGATCGGCTCGACCATCGCGGAGCTGCTGGCGATGAGCGGCGATTACGCGGTGACGCTGATCGACCGCGACCGCGACGCGCTCGACGCGCTGCAGCTGGGCGGGAGGGTCGAGCGCCTGGCGCTGGACATCGGCGCCGAGCCCGATCTGGCCGGCGTGCTGCGCGGCCGCTACGCGGTGCTGTCGGCCGCACCCTTCCACCTCACCACCCGGATCGCCGCCGCCGCCTTCGCCGCGCGGGCGCACTATCTCGACCTGACCGAGGACGTGGCGAGCACCCGCCTGGTGCGCGACTTGGCGCGCGAATCCGCCACCGCGTTCATCCCGCAATGCGGCCTGGCCCCGGGCTTCGTGTCGGTCGCCGCCCACGACATCGCCGGGCGGTTCGAGACGCTGGACTGCATCCGGCTGCGCGTCGGCGCGCTGCCGCGCTATCCGGACAACGCGCTCGGCTACAACCTGACCTGGAGCACGGAGGGGGTGATCAACGAGTACATCGAACCGTGCGAGGCGATCGTGCAGGGCGAGCGCCGCCTGGTGCAGGCGCTGGGGGAGTGCGAGAGCCTGTCGATCGACGGCGTGTCGTACGAGGCGTTCAACACCTCGGGCGGCCTGGGCTCGATGTGCGACACCTATTCCGGCCGGGTGCGCGAGCTGAACTACCGCACGATGCGCTATCCGGGCCACTGCGCGATCATGAGGCTGCTGCTGCACGACCTGCGGCTGGCGGAGCGTCGCCCCATGCTGCGCTCCCTCCTCGAGAACGCGCTGCCCGTGACGTTGCAGGACATGGTGGTCATTTTCGTGACCGTCATCGGCACCCGCGATGGCAGGCTGATGCAGGAGACGTTGGCACGCCGTATCGAAGCCGGATCGATATCGGGACGGCCGCGCAGCGCCATCCAGCTGACCACCGCGGGCAGCATCTGCGCGGTGCTCGATCTGCTGGCGGCCGGGGCCCTGCCGCAGCGCGGCCTGGTGCGGCAGGAGGACATCGGACTGCGCGCGTTCGTGGAGAACCGCTTCGGAAAGATTTTCGCGTGAGTGGAAGCGTCCGGCCCCATGCTGGGTGATTCATGGAGGGATCGCAACGGTCCGCGGGGTTTTATTTGTTGCGTCTGACGATGTAAACCGACATGACAGCGTGTGGTTGGGCAGCCGGACCTTCGAGTGCGACCAAGCGGCGGTGGTCATAGATGAGCGCGACCTCGCCGGCGGCGGCGCGGATCCTCGTCGTCGACGACGAGGCGGTCGTGCGCATGCTGATGGTCGATCTGCTGCGCGAGCGCGGCCACTCGGTGCAGGAGGCGGAGGACGCCTTCTCGGCCATGGTCAAGCTGGAGAGCGCGGCCGCGTTCGACCTCATGATCACCGATATCGGGCTGCCGCATGGCTTCAACGGCTCGGTGCTGGCGCGCCGCGCGCGCTCGCTGCGCCCGAGCCTGCCGATCCTGTTCATCACCGGCTACGCGTTCGACGGCAACGGCGGCATCACCCTGGAGCCGGGCATCCCGGTGCTGACCAAGCCGTTCACGCTGAGCGTGCTGTCGACCAGGATCACCGACCTGCTCGGCGCCGGCCGCTAGGGCATGATCGGGAGCCCGCGAGCGCGGAGTCGGAACGCCGCGGCTCCCTGTGCAAAGCGTGGATCGAAGCCGTAGCGCGTTGAGCCCGCAGCAGGCTTTCGGCGTCCCGAAGATCGGCCTTGAATTGCCTGGCCAAACATCATCTAGTGGTGCGAGGCGAAACATTGCCCGAGATCTAGCGTTGACGACCATGTGGCCGTTTCCGCTCACGGAGAACCCGATGACCTTGCACCAAGTCTCAGGGACGCATCACGCGGTGTCGGACCATGGCCCGGACGCCGGGGACATGCTGGTCGACGCGGTGCAGCTGCGCGGCCGCCACCAGGTCCGCGTCGACCGCTCGCGCGACGCGCTGATCACCGATTTCGGCCGAGCGACGCTGGACAACCGCTACCTGCTGGCCGGCGAGGGCTACCAGGACCTGTTCGCGCGCGTCGCCAGCTTCTACGGCGACGACACGGCGCACGCCCAGCGCATCTACGACTACATCTCGCGGCACTGGTTCATGCCGGCGACGCCGGTGCTGTCGAACGGCGGCACCAGCCGCGGCCTGCCGATCTCCTGCTTCCTCAACGAGGCCAGCGACAGCCTGGAGGGCATCGTCGGGCTGTGGAACGAGAATGTCTGGCTCGCCTCCAAGGGCGGCGGCATCGGCTCGTACTGGGGCAACCTGCGCTCGATCGGCGAGAACGTGGGCCGCAACGGCAAGACCTCGGGGGTGATCCCGTTCATCCGGGTGATGGACAGCCTGACGCTGGCGATCAGCCAGGGCTCGCTGCGCCGCGGCTCGGCCGCCGTCTACCTGCCGGTCTGGCATCCCGAGATCGAGGAGTTCATCGAGATGCGCCGCCCCACGGGAGGCGATCCGAACCGCAAGGCGCTCAACCTGCATCACGGCATCCTGATCCCCGACGCCTTCATGCGCGCGGTGGAGGCGGACGACGAGTGGGTGCTGACCTCGCCTAAGGACGGCGCGCACATACGCAAGATCTCGGCGCGGTCCTTGTGGATCCGCATCCTGACCGCGCGGATGGAGCAGGGCGAGCCCTACATCATCTACTCCGACCACGCCAACAACGCCCGCCCCGAGCACCACAAGCTGGCCGGGCTCGAGGTCAAGACCTCGAACCTGTGCGCGGAGATCATGCTGCCCACCGGGATCGACCAGCACGGCCAGCAGCGCACCGCGGTGTGCTGCCTCTCCTCGGTCAACCTCGAGACCTGGTTCGAGTGGAAGGACCATCCGCTGTTCGTCGAGGACGTGATGCGCTTCCTCGACAACATCCTGTCCGACTTCATCGAGCGGGCCCCCGACGAGATGGCGCGCGCCAAGTACGCGGCGAGCCGCGAGCGCTCGGTCGGGCTCGGGGTGATGGGCTTCCACGGCTTCCTGCAGGCTAACGGCATCCCGTTCGAGAGCGTGATCGCCAAGGTCTGGAACAAGCGCATGTTCCAGCACCTGCGCGGCCAGGCCGACGCCGCCTCGCGCATGCTCGCCGAGGAGCGCGGCGCCTGCCCGGATGCGGCCGAGTACGGCATACAGGAGCGCTTCTCGCACAAGCTGGCGATCGCGCCGACCGCCTCGATCTCGATCATCGCCGGCAACGCCAGCCCGGGGATCGAGCCGATCGCCGCCAACGTGTTCCTGCAGAAGACGCTGTCGGGCTCGTTCACGGTGCGCAACCGGCACCTGCACAAGCTGCTGATCGAGAAGGGGCGCGACACCGACGAGGTCTGGTCGTCGATCACCCTGAGCAAGGGCAGCGTGCAGCACCTCGACTTCCTGACCCAGCAGGAGCGCGACGTGTTCAAGACCGCCTTCGAGCTCGACCAGCGCTGGGTGGTGGAGCACGCCGCCGACCGCACGCCCTATGTCTGCCAGAGCCAGTCGGTGAACCTGTTCCTGCCCGCCGACATCCACAAGCGCGACCTGCACCAGATCCACATGCTGGCCTGGAAGCGGGGGCTGAAGTCGCTGTACTATTGCCGCTCGCTGTCGATCCAGCGCGCCGACACGGTCAGCGAGATGCTCAACAAGGTCGAGGTGCTGGAGAAGCAGGCGGTGCTGCCGCCGGTGCGCCACCACACCCAGGACGAGGTGCCGTACGAGGAGTGCCTGGCCTGCAGCTGATCGCGCGGTCAGTCCGGCTTCGCGCTGCCGTGGATCGGGTCGATCCAGCGCACCGTCTCGGGCTGCTCCACCGAGGGGATGTCGAGATTGACCACCACGGCCTCGTTGTCGCTGCGCACCAGCACGCACTCCAGCGTCTCGTCGGACGAGGCGTTGATCTCCTGGTGCGGCACGTAGGGCGGCACGAAGATGAAGTCGCCTGCTCCCGCCTCGGCGACGTATTCCAGGCGCTCGCCCCAGCGCATGCGCGCCCGGCCGCGCAGCACGTAGATCACGCTCTCCAGCGCGCCGTGATGGTGCGCGCCGGTCCTGGCGCCGGCGTGTATGCTCACGGTGCCGGCCCACAGCTTCTGCGCGCCGACCCGCGCCAGGTTGATCGCCGCGGCCCGCTCCATGCCGGGCGTCTGCGCGGTGTTCGGGTCCAGCTGGTCGCCGGGGATCACCCGCACCCCGTGCAGCTTCCAGTGCTCGCTCTCGGTCATGTCGTCGCTCCGGGTGAGGCGCCGTCCCGGTATGCGCGGGCCGGATCGCGCTCTATGGCGCATCTCGCGCGAGGCCTCAAATCGCGCGTCGCGGCACGGCCGGATCACGCTGCGGTGCGCGGGGTCGCGAATCGTTGGTCCAGCATCGCCTGAGGAGTAAAGAACGGACATGGACATCACCCCCCCGAACCCCGATGCCGTCGCGGCACCACGCGCCGATCTCCTGACCGGCAGTCCGGTGTACAAGCCGTTCCGCTATCCGTGGGCCTACGAGGCCTGGATGACGCAGCAGCGCGTGCACTGGCTGCCCGAGGAGGTGCCGCTCGCGGACGACGTCAAGGACTGGCACCGCACGCTGTCGGCCGGCGAGCAGAACCTGGTGACGCAGATCTTCCGCTTCTTCACGCAGTCCGACGTGGAGGTGAACAACTGCTACATGAAGCATTACAGCCAGGTCTTCAAACCGACCGAGGTGCTGATGATGCTGTCGGCGTTCTCCAACATCGAGACCATACACATCGCCGCCTACAGCCACCTGCTCGACACCATCGGCATGCCGGAGGTGGAGTACTCGGCCTTCCTCAAATACAAGGAGATGAAGGACAAGTACGACTACATGCAGGGCTTCTCGGTCGCCAACAAGCGCGAGATCGCCAAGACGCTCGCCGCGTTCGGCGCCTTCACCGAGGGGCTGCAGCTGTTCGCCTCGTTCGCGATCCTGCTCAACTTCCCGCGCTTCAACAAGCTCAAGGGCATGGGGCAGATCGTGTCCTGGTCGGTGCGCGACGAGACCCTGCACTGCCTGTCGGTGATCCGGCTGTTCCGCGTGTTCGTCCAGGAGAACCCGGAGATCTGGGACGACGCGCTGCGCGCCGAGATCACCCAGATCTGCGCCACCATCGTCGAGCACGAGGACGCCTTCATCGACCTCGCCTTCGAGCTCGGTGCGGTGGAGGGGCTGAGCGGGCCGGAGGTGAAGCGCTATATCCGCTTCATCGCCGACCGCAGGCTGACCCAGCTCGGCCTCGATCCGCTCTACCAGATCGAGAGCAACCCGCTGCCGTGGGTCGATGACATGCTCAACGCGGTCGAGCACGCCAACTTCTTCGAGAACCGCGCCACCGAATACAGCCGCGCCTCGACGTTGGGGACCTGGGAGGAAGCATTCGAGAGCAGCGTGTTCGAACGCGCCTGAACACGACCTGCCGAACCTGCGCAAAAAAGTTGTGATCACGCGTTCGAGAGCAGTTCCATTACTCCTCGTTAACGATTATATGGTTCTTGCCCGGTAGCGTTACGAGCGGGTGATCCGGCCGAAGAGGCGGGCCAGAACGAGGCGCAAGATGGAAACCGAGACCCGGACCAGCCTGGTCCCTGATCTGGCGGATTTGATCAGCGGCCTTCCACCAGCGGTCGCAGGCGGCCTCGCCGGCCTGCCCGGCACCGCGCCGCGACAGAACCGCAGACTGCCGGAGCGCATCCTGGTGGCGGCGCACCAGGCCTGCGACCTCGGCGATCTCGACGTCGCGGCACAGCTGCTGTCGATCCTGGAGACCGTCGTCGGCCAGACCCGCGGCCCGGTCGACCCCGCGCGCCGTCGCACCATGGAGAGCCTGATCGCAGCACACCAGCGGCTCTGGCATCTGCGTCACGTCGGCGAGGCCGCCGGGGCACAGGCGACGGCGTCGCCGCACGGCTTCCACGAGCCGTTCGACATGGCGAGCTTCCAGCCCACCGCCTGATCGCCTTTCGCCGCCGCGGTCAGGCGGTCGGCAGCTCGCGACCCTGTCGCAGGACACGCTCCGCCGCGTCCGTGAAACCACCGCCATCCTGGTGCAGCACCAGGCCCGGCAGCACCGCCGACGCCCCGCGGGACGCGCGGCGGCCCTGCATCAGCACGATCTTGGCCGCACGGCCCGTTTTCGGCCAGAACGGCAGCAGCGTCACGTCGCCGAGGCCACCCACGCCGCACATCAGGCCGCCGGCCCGGGCCTGCTGCGCCGCGGGCAGCACCAGGGTCAGCGTGCCGCCCGGCCGCAGCAGGGCGGCGA
>CAXTOC010000150.1:0-5374 GCA_964245725.1 uncultured Acetobacteraceae bacterium
CCTCGATGCGTCGCACGCCGGCGGCGACGCCGGTCTCCGACGTGATCCGGAACAGGCCGATCTCGCCGGTGCGCGCCACGTGGGTGCCGCCGCACAGCTCGATCGAGTACGCCGGCCGGTCTTCTTCCGGATCCGGCAGCCCCATGGAGACCACCCGTACCTCGTCGCCGTACTTCTCGCCGAACAGCGCCATCGCACCCTGCCGCACCGCCTGCTCGGGGGTCATCAGCCGGGTGCTGACCACGCTGTTCTCGCGTATCCGCTCGTTCACCTCCGCCTCCACCAGGGCGAGCTCGGCAGCCTCAATCGGGCGCGGCTGGCTGACGTCGAAGCGCAGCCGGTCGGGCGCGTTCAGGCTGCCTTTCTGCGTCACGTGGCTGCCCAGCCGGCGGCGCAGCGCCTCGTGCAGCAGGTGGGTCGCGGAATGATGCGCGCGTATGCCGGTGCGACGGCCGTGATCCACGGTCGCGGTCACCGGCAGGCCTGGCCGCGCCTCGCCGCCCACCACGCGTCCGAGATGCACGAACAGCTCGCCCAGCTTCTTCTGGGTGTCGTGGATCTCGATGCGCAGCCCCGGCCCGGTGATGACGCCGCTGTCGCCGACCTGGCCGCCGCTCTCGGCGTAGAACGGCGTCTGGTTGAGCAGGACCCCGACCGCCTCGCCGACGATCGCGCGGTCGCGTATCTCCCCGCCCACGATCAGTGCCGCGATCTCGGCGTCGGACTGCTCGGTGCCGTAGCCGAGGAACTCGGAGCTGCCGACCCGGTCGCGCAGCTCGAAATAGACCTGCTCGGTGGCGGCCTCGCCGGAACCCGACCAGGCGGCGCGGGCGCGCTGCCGCTGGGCGTTCATCGCCGCCTCGAAGCCCGCGAGGTCGACCGAGCCGCCGCGCTCGCGCAGCGGGGCGGGGGTCTGGGGGTGGGGGATGCGTACGGGTGCTTAGTGCTTGACGGCGAGGGGGCGGGGCTGGGGCGCCTCGCCGAGGCGGCCGGTCTCCTCGGCGAGCAGGGCGAGGCCGCGCTCCAGCATCGCCTTGAAGCGCTCCTCCTCCAGCCGCATGGTCTCGCGGATCAGCGTCTCAGCCTGCACCAGCTCCGGGTAGGCGGCACCCATCTGACGCACCAGCGCCGGCACCAGCCGATAGAACACCGGCTCGGTGGTGCCCATGCGGTGCAGGTGGCGCATCGCGCGTCGCATGATCCGGCGCAGCACGTAGCCGCGGCCGTCGCGCGACGGCAGCACGCCGTCGGCGATCAGGAACGAGCTGGAGCGCAGGTGATCGGCGACCACGCGATGGCTGATCCTGAACTCGCCGTCCGGCGCCTGCCCGGCGGCTTCGGCCGACGCCAGGATCAGCGCGCGCAGCGTGTCGGTATCGTAGTTGTCGCGGTGTCCCTGCAGGATCGCGGCGAAGCGCTCGAGGCCGAGGCCGGTGTCGATCGAGGGACGCGGCAGCGGCGTGCGGGTGCCGGGCGGATCCTCGAAATACTGCATGAACACCAGGTTCCAGATCTCGACGAAGCGGTCGCCGGCCTCGTCCGGGGAGCCCGGAGGGCCTCCTGGAACCTGCTCGCCGTGGTCGTAGAACAGCTCCGAGCAGGGACCGCAGGGTCCGGTGTCGCCCATGCGCCAGAAATTGTCCGTGGTCGGGATGCGTATGATGCGGCCTTCCGGCAGGCCGGCGATGCGCTTCCACAGCGACGCCGCCTCCTCGTCCTCGGCATACACGGTGACCAGCAGCCGCTCCGCCGGCAGGCCGAACTCCCGGGTGACCAGGTGCCAGGCGAGCTCGATCGCGAGCGGCTTGAAGTAGTCGCCGAAGGAGAAGTTGCCGAGCATCTCGAAGAAGGTGTGGTGCCGGGCGGTGTAGCCGACATTGTCGAGGTCGTTGTGCTTGCCGCCGGCGCGCACCACCTTCTGCGCACTGGCGGCGCGCCGGTACGGGCGGCTCTCCTGGCCGGCGAACACGTTCTTGAACTGCACCATGCCGGCGTTGGTGAACAGCAGGGTGGGATCGTTGCGCGGCACCAGGGAAGAGGAGGGCACCAGCTGGTGTCCGCGCGCCGCGAAATAGTCGAGGAAGGCGGCGCGGATGTCGTTGCTGGTGGGCATGGGGGCGCTGGACGATCCTGCTGTGCTGCGCCCACCACCTAGCGCACGCGCCGGGCGCGCGCCAGCAGGCGGACCGGTCGGGACCACGCCGTGCTCTAGAACACCGAGAAGCGCGCAAATCTATTTGATCAGGTGAGTCCACCTGATCGGATCGCGCCCTACCGGAACACCAGCCGGCGCGACATGGTGAAGTTGGAGAACATGCCGGCGAGCGTGCCGGCGACCAACGCCAGCACGGTGTGGGTGTTGCAGATCGCCACCGTGTTGACCAGGATCAGTGCGGTGCCGCGGTTGAGCAGGAAGCCCAGCGAGTTGGCGGCGAGGAAGGTCCCCCACTGGCGCAGCATGCTGCCGGCGGAGCCGGTGCCGCGGAAGGTCCAGAGCCGGTTCATCAGCCAGTTCATCGAGGCGGCCACGAAGTAGGCGAGGAGCAGGGCGCCGGTCAGGCCGATGACGTGGCGCATCGTGTGCACCGTCAGCCAGTCCCACATGAAGCCGAGCGCGCCGACGATGCCGAAGCGCATGAACTGGGCCGCCAGCTTGCGCCGGGCCGGCGTGAGCGCGAACATCCCCCCGCGGGGCAGGGCCTCGATCATTCGGGTCGTTACACCGTGCCTGGTGGTGGTCGACGGGGCGGGCTTCAGGCGTTCGGCGATGTCGGTGTCCATGCTTGAGCTGTCCCATTCATCTGACCGTCATGCAGCACCGCGCCCATGATCATGACTATCCATTGATGAAAGGTAAAAGAAAGGGGGCACCTCGCGGTGCCCCCCGACACGCTCCCGCCTTCGGCGGTCAGTGCAGGATGATCTCGACGCGCCGGTTCTGCGGCTCGCGGGTCTTCGGCCCGGTCGGCACCAGAGGATGGGTCTCGCCGAAGCCCTGGGTGTCGATCGCGGTAGCCGGCACGCCGTCGCGGATCAGCTCCGCCTTCACGCTCTGCGCGCGACGCACCGACAGGCCCTGGTTGTAGCGCGCGCCGCGCGCGCCGCCGTGGATCGACGAGGTGTCGGCGTAGCCGTTGACCTCGATGCGGGTGGTCTGCACCCGGGTCGAGGCCTGCGCCGCCTCGGCGATGATCTCCCGGGCGCGGCCGGTGAGGTCCGAGCGGTCCCAGTCGAAGAACACCAGGTAGGTGCGGGCCGGCGCCGGCGCCGGGGCCGCCACAGGAGCCGGCGGCGGCGGCGGCGGGGCGGTCTCGAAGGCGTAGCGGATGCCGATCATGAAGGAGTGGTTGAAGCTGTCGTTGAAGTCGGCGTTGCCCTTGTGGATGCCGCTCGCGGTGTACGAGGTCGACTGGTAGGCCGAGCCGGTCTCCTGCGGCGTGGTGCCGGTGAAGCGGTATTCCCCGGTCAGCGCCAGTCCGGGAACCTGGGCGATGTTGTAGGCCACGCCGACGATGCCCTGGTAGGCGAAGCTGCCCTGGGTGCCGCCGGTGCGGTTGACGCTGCCGTCGTCGAACACGGTGGTGAACGGCGACTCGTGCTGCCACAGATAGCCGGCGCCGACGCCGACATACGGGGTCACCGGCAGCGCGATGCCGAAGCTGTCGAGGTCGAGGTCGTAGAGCACGTCGATCAGGGCGCCGTACTTCTCATCGTGGCCGGTGGTCGAGCCGGGCACGGTGGTGAAGTGGTTGTGGTTGACGGTGTTGTAGAAGTAGGTGCCCTGCAACTCGGTGCGCAGCCCGTTGCCGAAGCCGAAGCCGAACGAGCCTTCCCCGTTGAAGCCGTCACCGAAACGGAAGGTGGACTTGCTGCCGTCCGGGAGCCCCGGATCGGCGAAGGTGGTCGGCGAGTAGTGCACGCCCACGCTCTGCTGGAGATTGTAGCCGGCACCCAGGCTCACGTACGGCCCCACGACGGGATCGGCCATCGCCGCGACAGGCGCGGCCGCAAGGAGTGTGGTTGCAAGTAACGTCGCGCGCAGACGCATTTTCTCGTCCTCTTGGTCATCCGTTCGAGCGGCCGCCAACCATCGGCAGCACAGCCTCAGCATGATGCTTAAGCCCGATATAGAAGCTCCGGTTGCGATTGGAGAGCGTGTAACCGCTCTCCCAGGTCATTCCGGAGTAGCTGTGACGTAAACATCACAGTTTATTATCTGCCCGTCATGAGTCCGTCGTTCCTCATGTTGTGCACCCGAACAGTGATGATTGGCACTTGCGTTCCCCCGCGCCGCCGCAGCCGCCGGCACGGCCTTATGTTGCTGCAAAGTGACGAAGCCGGCGAGAGGAAGCCGAGCCTCGTGCGCACCCTCAGGCGATGCAACCTTCCTCGCGCAGCAGCGCCGTCACCGCCGACTCCGGCACCTCGCGCGAGGTGAAGGCGAGTCCGACTCCGCGTGAGAGGACGAAGCCCATTCGCCCGTCGCGTCTCTTCTTGTCGCGGCGCATCTGCGCCAGCAGCGACGCGGCGCTGAAGCTCACCCCTGAGCTGGCGGACAGGCTGGCGATCCGGGCCGGCAGGCCGACGCCTTCGAGATGCGCGACCACCGTGCCGGCATCGTCGCCGCTCGCATGGCCGAGCCGCTGCGAGAGCCGCAGCGCCAGCCCCAGGCCGACCGCCACCGCCTCGCCGTGCAGCAGCCTGCCGTCGTAGCCCAGCTCGGCCTCCAGCGCGTGCGCGAAGGTGTGTCCGAGATTGAGCAGCGCGCGGCCGTCTTCCGGCCTCTCCTCGCGCTCGTCCCCGTCCACGATGCCGGCCTTGAAGGCGCAGGCGCGCGCGACCGCCTCGGCCTGCAGCGCGGCGTCGCCCGACAGCATCGCCGCACCGTGCCCCAGGCACCAGTCGAACAGCGCCGCGTCGCCGATCAGCCCGGCCTTGAGGATCTCGGCATAGCCCGCGCGCAGCTGGCGCGGCGGCAGGCTCTCCAGCGCCGCCACGTCGGCCAGCACCGCCAGCGGCTGATGGAAGGCGCCGAGCAGGTTCTTGCCGAGGGGCGTGTTGATGCCGGTCTTGCCGCCGACGGAGCTGTCCACCTGGGCCAGCAGCGTGGTCGGGATCTGCACGAAGGGCAGGCCGCGCAGCACCGAGGCCGCGGCATAGCCGGCGAGGTCGCCCACCACCCCGCCGCCCAGCGCGATCACGGTGCTGCGCCGCTCGACCTCCCCCCGCAGCAGCGCCGTGGTGACTCGGTCGAAGCCTTCGAGGCTCTTGCTGGCTTCGCCCGGCGGGATCACCACGACGCCGGCCTCGAAGCCGACCTCGCGCAGGCTGCCGAGCAGCGCGGGCAGGTGCAGTGCGGCGACGACCTCGTCGG
>CAXTOC010000150.1:5384-6901 GCA_964245725.1 uncultured Acetobacteraceae bacterium
CACCACCACGGCACGCTTCTGCGGCAGCACGGGCGCCAGCAGCGCGCCGGCGCGCGCGATCAGCCCGCAGCCGATGGCGACGTCGTAGCCGCGACCGAGCGACACATGCACCCTGTGCGGCGGCCGATGCCCGGCCAGGGCGGCGAGCACGCGCCGCGTGGTGTGGTCGGTGCTGTCGTCCTCGCAATCGATCACGATGTCGGCCTCCGCGTAGATGGGATGTCGGGCGCGCATCAGCGACTCGAGGATCTCGCGCGGGTCGCCCGCCGCCAGCAGCGGACGGTGGCTGCGGCCGCCGACCCTGCGCAGCAGGATCGCGAGCGGGCAGCGCAGCCAGACCGACCTCGCCCGCGCGCGAACCGTGGCCCGGGTGCGCGGATCCATGAAGGCGCCGCCGCCGGTCGCCAGCACGATCGGCCCCTCCGACAGCAGCCGCGCGATCACCCGCCGCTCGCCCTCGCGGAAGTCCGCCTCGCCCCAGAGCGCGAACATCTCGGCGATGCTGCGTCCTGCCGCCCGCTCGATCTCGCCGTCTGCGTCGCGGAACGGCAGGCCGAGCCGCGTCGCCAGCCTGCGTCCGATCGTGGTCTTGCCCGCCCCCATCAGACCGACCAGCACGATCGAGCGCTCGGACGGCGAAGCGTGGGCGACCGAGGGCGCGCGCAGCCGATCCTCGAGCGCGATGCTGCTGCGTGACATGGCCGTGAAGCTAGCATAGAGCCTTCCGGCCGGGCCATCGGTCGGCGCCGCGTCTGGGGAGAGAGCATGATCCGCATCCTGGTCATCCTGCTCGGCCTGGCGGTCGCCGCGCTGGGTGCGGGCTTCCTCTACCTGGGCGCCGTGCCGCCCAAGCCGCACGTCCAGGAGCAGCACGTGGTGCTGCCCAACGACCGCTTCGGGCGCTAGCCCGGCCTGCCGACGCGCATGGACCGACACCGCGAGAGCTTCCTCGAGATGCTGGCCGCCGAGCGCGGCGCCTCGCCGCACACGCTCAAGGCGTATGCCGCGGATCTCGACGACTTCGCCGCGTACGCGCGCACCGCGGGAGAGAGCGCCTGGACCGCCTCGGCGTCGGTGCTGCAAGGCTACATGGCGGCGCTGCACGCCCGCTGCCTGTCGGCGCGTACCGCCACCCGGAGGCTGTCGTGCCTGCGCCAGTTCCACCTGCACCTGCTGCGCGAAGGCGTGCGGCACGACGATCCGTGCCAGCAGCTCGACTCGCCGCGGCTGCCGCGCATCCTGCCCCGGGTGCTGTCCGAGGATGAGGTCGACCGCCTGCTCGTCGCCTGCGCCGTCGGCGGTCCGATGGCGCCCGGGCGGCAGCGCACGGCGCGCGCGGCGATCGAGATCCTGTACGCGACCGGCATGCGCATCTCCGAGATGCTGTCGCTGCGCCGCCAGGCGCTGGTGGCGGACGCGCCGATGCTGCTGGTGCGCGGCAAGGGCGGCCGGGCGCGGGTGGTGCCGCTGTCGGAACCGGCGCGCGAGGCGGCGGCCGAGCTGCTGGCGAGCCGGCC
>CAXTOC010000151.1:0-6893 GCA_964245725.1 uncultured Acetobacteraceae bacterium
CCTGAAACCCGGCATCCGCAACCTGGGGATGCAGCATAATCCATTTTGCTCTCGTAACTAGTGCGATTTGGCGGCGGCTTCTCCGCGTCCTATATGGCGGACGTGACCGATCCCGCGACAGATCCCGTGCCCGAGTCCCGCACCGAGCCCGCGCTGTCGGTCGATGACGACTACCTCTCGCGGCTCAATCCCGAGCAGCGCGAGGCGGTCGAGACTCTCGACGGCCCGCTGCTGGTGCTGGCGGGCGCCGGCACCGGCAAGACCCGCGTGCTGACCACCCGCTTCGCCCACATCCTGCTGAGCCGGCGTGCCTTTCCCGGCCAGGTGCTGGCGGTGACCTTCACCAACAAGGCGGCGCGGGAGATGCGCGAGCGCGTCGGCAGCCTGCTCGGACGTCCCGCCGAGGGCCTCTGGCTCGGCACCTTCCACGCCCTGTGCGCGCGCATGCTGCGTCGTCACGCCGAGTACGTGGGGCTCACCGCCTCCTTCACCATCCTCGACACCGACGACCAGATCCGCCTGCTCAAGCAGGTGATGGAGCTGCAGCGCATCGACGCCAAGCGCTGGCCGCCGCAGGGCCTGATGGGGGTGATCCAGCGCTGGAAGGATCGCGGCCTGTCGCCCGACCGCATCGCTCCCGCCGAGGACAGCGAGTTCGGCGGCGGCCGCGCCCGCGCCGTCTACGCCGACTACCAGGCGCGGCTGAAGCAGCTCAACGCCGCCGATTTCGGCGACCTGATGCTGCACATGACCGACATCCTGCGCACCCGGCCCGACGTGCTGGCGCAGTACCACCGCGCCTTCCGCTATATCCTGGTCGACGAGTACCAGGACACCAACACGGTGCAGTATCTCTGGCTGCGCCTGCTCGCCCAGAAGCAGGAGGGGGCCAACATCTGCTGCGTCGGCGACGACGACCAGTCGATCTATTCCTGGCGCGGTGCCGAGGTCGAGAACATCCTGCGCTTCGAGCACGACTTCCCCGGCGCGCGCATCGTGCGCCTGGAGAGCAACTACCGCTCGACGGCGCCGATCCTGGCCGCCGCCTCGGGGCTGATCGCTCATAACGGCGGCCGGCTGGGCAAGACCCTGCGTTCCGGACGCCACGACTCCGCCGGCGAGAAGGTGCTGGTGGCCTCGGTGTGGGATTCCGACGAGGAGGCGCGCATGGTCGGCGAGCGCATGGAGAGCCTGCACCGCGACGACCACAGGCTGTCGGAGATGGCGATCCTGGTGCGCGCCGGCTTCCAGACACGCGCCTTCGAGGAGCGGCTGATCACGCTCGGCCTGCCCTATCGCGTGGTGGGGGGCCTGCGCTTCTACGAGCGGGCCGAGATCCGCGATGCCATGGCCTACATGCGGGTGATGCACCAGCCGGCCGATGACCTGGCCTTCGAGCGCATCGTCAACGTGCCCCGACGCGGGGTGGGCGACGCGGCGCTGCAGGCGCTGCACGTCGAGGCGCGGGCGGCCCAGGTGCCGCTCAGCCTCGCGGTGATGCGCCTGCTGGAGCGCGGCACGCTGAAGGGCCGGGTGCGCGAGCAGCTGACCGCGCTGATGGCCTGCTTCGGCCGCGGCCGCGAGGCGCTGAGCCGCGACGGCCACGTGCGCGTGGTGGAGACGCTGCTCGAGGACGCCGGCTACATCGAGATGTGGAAGCGCGACAAGTCGCCCGAGGCGCCGGGCCGGCTCGACAACCTCAAGGAGCTGGTGCGCGCGCTGGCCGACTTCGACAGCCTGGGCGGCTTCCTCGAGCACGTCTCGCTGGTGATGGAGAACGAGGAGAACGCCGGCGCCGACCGGGTCAACCTGATGACCATGCACGGCGCCAAGGGGCTCGAGTTCGACACCGTGTTCCTCCCAGGCTGGGAGGAGGGCGTGTTCCCCAGCCAGCGCACCCTCGACGAGGGCGGCAACAAGGGGCTCGAGGAGGAGCGCCGCCTGGCCTATGTCGGCATCACCCGCGCCCGCCACCGGGCGGTCATCAGCCACGCCGCCAACCGGCGCGTCTACGCCAACTGGCAGAGCTCGATCCCGAGCCGCTTCATCGAGGAGCTTCCGGCCGAGCATGTCGAGCAGGCCGGCACCGCCTCGCTGGCACGCGAGCAGCTCCGCAACGCCCCCCCGGTGTTCTCCGGCCAGTTCCCGCTGACCGCGCGCCGGCCGCGCGTGGTGGAGGCGTGGGAGCAGCCGGCGCGGCCGAAGCGCGAGAGCGCGATCGCGGTCGGACAGCGCGTGTTCCACCAGAAGTTCGGCTACGGCGTCGTGCGCGCCACCGAGGAGGACCGGCTGGAGATCGAGTTCGACCATGCCGGCAGCAAGCGGCTGATGGACAGCTACGTCGAGCTGGTGGCAGGCCGCGAGTGAGTGCCCGGCGGCACGCCACCGCCCTGGAGACGATCCACGTCACGGTGCCCGAGCGGGCGGTCGAAGCCTACGAGCGGGCGCTGGCGCAGGTCTGCGGCACGGTCGGCCTGTTCGAGGCCGACGACGCGCAGCGCTGCTGGCGTGTCGAGGGGATCAAGGACGAGGGCGTGGGCGAGGCCAGCCTCGCCGCCTCGCTGTCGATCGCGGCCCTGGTCAGCGGCGTCTTGGCACCCTTGCAGCGCGACCGCACCGAGGCCGAGGGCTGGCTGTCGCGCACCCGGGAAGCCTTTCCCGAGCAGCGGGTCGGACGACGCTTCCGGATACGCGGCACGCATCTCGCCCACGCACCGCCGGGCCCGCTTCTGACGCTGGTGCTCGATGCGGGCATCGCTTTCGGCTCGGGCGAGCACGGCTCGACGCGCGGCTGCCTGCGCGCGCTGGAGCGGGTCGCGCACCGCCGGATGCGGCGCGTCCTCGACCTGGGCACCGGCTCGGGCATCCTGGCGATGGCCGCGGCGGCACTGCTGCGCCGCCCTGTGCTGGCGGTCGATCTCGAGCCCTGGTCGGTGCGGGTGGCGGCGCAGAACGCGGCGCAGAACCGGCTGCACCGGCTGGTCGCCTGCCGCCTCGGCGACGGATGGCGTGCGACCGCGGTGCGTGCCCGCGCGCCGTACGACCTCGTGTTCGCCAACATCCTGGCGCGTCCGCTGTGCCGCATGGCGGACGCCCTGGCGCGCCGTCTGCTGCCGGGAGGCACCGCCATCCTCGCCGGACTGCTCGCGGGCCAGGCGCGCATGGTGCTGTCGGCGCATCGCCGCCAGGGGCTGATCCTGGAGCGGATGCTGCGCGAGGGCGACTGGGTCACCCTGATCCTGCGCAAGCCCGACGGGCGCGCGCCATGAGCGTCGCCATCCGCGCCGCCGCCGAGGCGGACCTGCCGGCGATCCTGGCGATCACCAACGACGCCATACGCAACAGCACCGCGCTGTGGACGATCACGCCCACGACCCTGCCCGCACGCCGCGACTGGATGGCCGAGCGCCTCTCGGACGGCTTCCCGGTGCTGGTCGCCGAGCGCGCGGAACGCGTCGTCGGCTTCGGCTCGTACGGCCGGTTCCGGCCGCACGAGGGCTACGCCCGCACCGTGGAGCACTCGCTCTACGTCGATGCCGACGCGCGTCGCGCCGGCGTCGGTCGGGCGCTGCTGCGGGCGCTGCTGGATGCGGCGGGGCGGGACGGCATGCACGTGATGATCGGCGGCGTCGAGGCGCAGAACGCGGCCTCGATCGCGCTGCACGAGCGCGCCGGCTTCAGCCGCTCGGCGCTGCTGCTGCAGGTCGGGCGCAAGTTCGACCGCTGGCTCGACCTGCTGTTCATGCACAAGCAACTCGGGGCCGAGGGCTTCCCCCTTGACCCGGCGGGGCCGCAGGGGCCAGACCCCGAGCGGTAGCCTTCGAGGGTGGACAGCATGCATCTGAAGCCTGCGGACCTGCAGCCTGCGGGCAAGCTGGAGCGGCTGCGCGCAGCACTCGATCAGGGCGGCCTCGACGGCTTCATCCTGCCGCGCGGCGACGAGCATCTCGGCGAGAACGTGGCGGCGGGTTCCGAGCGGCTCGCCTGGCTGACCGGCTTCACCGGCAGCGCCGGGCTCGCCATCGTGCTGCACGACCAGGCGGCCGTGTTCTCAGACGGGCGCTACGTGCTGCAGCTCGCGGCACAGACGGACGCGACCCTGTGGAGCCGACAGCACGTGATCGACACGCCGCCCGAGGAGTGGCTCGCCGTCCACCTCGACGGGCGCTCGGCCTCGATCGGCTACGACCCCTGGCTGCTCAGCCAGGACCAGCTGGCGCGCTTCGCCAAGCCCGGGATCACGCTGGTACCGCTGGCCCTCAACCCGATCGACCTGATCTGGAGCGACCGGCCGCCGGCGCCGCTGCAGCCGGCGCTGCCGCACGCGCTCGATCATGCCGGACGCGAGGGGGCCGCGAAGCGCGCCGAGATCGCCGCCATCCTGCGCGGCCGCGGCGAGCACGGGGTGGTGCTGACCGATCCCGCCTCGATCGCCTGGCTGCTCAACCTGCGCGGCGGCGACGTGCCGTTCACCCCGGTGGCGCTCGGCTTCGCGCTGCTGCGCGACGACGAGAGCGTCACCCTGTTCATGGACCCGCGCAAGATCGCGCCGCAGACCAGGCAGTGGCTGGGCAACGCGGTGCAGCTCGAGCCGCCCGACGCGCTCGCCGGCGTGCTGGCCGGCCTCGGCGGCCGCACCATCCGGCTCGATCCCGGCGGCAGCGCCGCCTGGTTCGCCCAGCGCCTCGCCGAGGCCGGTGCCATCCTCAGCGCGGCACCCGATCCCTGCCTGCTGCCCAAGGCGCGCAAGAACGCGGTGGAGCAGCAGGGTGCGCGCACGGCGCATCACCGCGACGGCATCGCCCTGTGCCGCTTCCTGCACTGGCTGGACGGCCACGGCGCGGGCAGCCGCGAGAGCCAGGCGGTGGCGAAGCTCGACCGGTTCCGCGCCGCCTCGCCGCTGTATCGCGGCGAGAGCTTCCCCGCGATCGCGGGCTCCGGACCGAACGGCGCCATCATCCACTACCGGGTGACCCCCGAGAGCGACCGCGTGTTGCGGCCGGACGAGGTGTTCCTGATCGACAGCGGCGGCCAGTATCCGGACGGCACCACCGACGTCACCCGCACCGTCTGGACCGGCCCGGGTCTGCCGCCCGACCCGCTGCGCGAGCACTTCACCCGCGTGCTGCGCGGCCACGTCGCCCTCGCCGCCGCCGCCTTCCCGGCCGGCACCACCGGTCCGCGCCTGGACGCGCTGGCGCGCGCGGCGCTGTGGCAGGCCGGGCTCGACTACGATCACGGCACCGGTCACGGCATCGGCAGCTACCTGTCGGTGCACGAGGGCCCGTGCAGCATCCATCCGCGCGCGCAGCCGGTGCCGGTCGAGGCCGGCATGATCCTGTCCGACGAGCCCGGCTACTACCGCACCGGCGCGTACGGCATAAGGCTGGAGAACCTGCTGCTGGTGCGCGAGGCGGCGTTCCCCGACGCGGTCAAGCCGTTCCTGTGTTTCGAGACCCTGACGCTGGCGCCGTTCGAGCGCAGGCTGATCGAGCCGCTGCTGCTGAGTGCGGCGGAACGCGAGTGGGTCGACGCCTACCATGCGCGCGTGCGCGACGAGATCGGGCCGGCGCTCGAGGACGAGCCGCGCGGGTGGCTGAATCGCGCCTGCGCCCCGCTCGCGATCCCGTCCACGACCATTCCAGGAGCGACGCGATGAGCCACACCGGCAGCAGGATCCCGGCGACGCTGATCCCGGGCGACGGCATCGGGCCGGAGATCGTCGCCGCTGTCACCGACATCCTCGACGCCCTCGGCGCGCCGTTCGAGTGGGACACCCAGCTCGCCGGCGTGGCGGCACTCGCGGACTCCCACGACCCGCTGCCGGGCAAGACCATCGAGAGCATCCGCCGCACCGGGCTCGCGCTGAAGGGTCCGCTGGCCACCCCGGTCGGCGGCGGCTTCCGTTCGATCAACGTGACGCTGCGTCAGGAATTCGAGCTCTACGCCAACCTGCGTCCGGCGCGCACCCTGGTGCCCGGCGGGCGCTACGAGGCGATCGACATCGTGCTGATCCGGGAGAACCTGGAGGGCTTCTACGCGGCGATGGAGCACTACCTGCCGATCGGGCAGGATCCGAGGGCGGTGGCGATCGCCTCGGGCTTCAACACCCGCACGGAATGCCGCCGCATCGTGCGCTACGCCTTCGACTACGCGGTACGCAATGGCCGCAAGAAGGTGACGATCGTGCACAAGGCCAATATCCTCAAGGCGCTCACCGGCCTGTTCCTGGACGTCGGCCGCGAGATCGCCGCCGAGTACGAGGGGCGCGTCGAGATGAACGACCGCATCGTCGATGCCTGCGCGATGCAGCTCGTGCTCGACCCCTGGCAGTACGACGTGATCGTCACCACCAACCTGTTCGGCGACATCCTGTCCGACCTGATCGCCGGCCTGATCGGCGGCCTCGGCATGGCGCCCGGCGCCAACATCGGCGACCGTGCCGCGATCTTCGAGGCGGTGCACGGCTCGGCACCCGACATCGCCGGCAAGGGCATCGCCAACCCGCTCGCCCTGCTGCTCGCCGCCGAGATCATGCTGCAGCATGTCGGCCGCCAGGACCTCGCCGAGCGGCTGACGGCGGCGATCAACGACGTCGTGCTCTCCGCGGGCGTGCGCACGCGCGATCTCGGCGGCAGCGCCGACACCCGTACGCTGACCGAGGCGATCAAGCAGCGCCTCGCCTGAGCCGCGCGCTGACCGGGCGGTGCCGCGATGAAATGGCCGCCGTTCATCCATTGGTGACGATTATGCCCGCATTCTGCTCCGCACGGACTGCAAGCGGGGTATCGCCACGTGTCGGGACTGTTCGCCGGGGACCTACCCCTCCTCGCCCCCGTGCGCGGCCGGGAGCGCAGCGCCGGCGGCACGGCGTCGGCGCTGCTGTTCCAGCC
>CAXTOC010000152.1:0-6789 GCA_964245725.1 uncultured Acetobacteraceae bacterium
CTGGCGGGCGGAGCACGTCGCCGACCGCAAGCTCAAGAAGCAGCCCGGATCGTCGCCGCCGAGCCTGTCGCTGACCGCCAATCCGGACATCCTCGCCGGCCTCTCCGCGCCGGGTCCGTCGCGCCCTCGGCTGGTGATCGGGTTCGCCGCCGAGACCGACGACGTGATCGCCCACGCCACGCTCAAGCGCCGCCGCAAGGGGTGCGACTGGATCGTGGCCAACGACGTGAGCCCGGAGGCAGGGGTCATGGGCGGCGAGCAGAACCAGGTCGCCCTGATCAGCGCGCAGGGCGTCGAGCACTGGCCGCGCCTCGACAAGCGGGCCGTAGCGGAGCGGCTGGTGGCGCGCATCGTCGAGCGGCTGGCCGAGGCCCCGCCCCCGTGACCGCGCCGTCCCGCACCATCCTGGTCCGACGCCTGCCGCACGCCGAGGGGCTCGATCTGCCGGCCTACGCGACATCCGGCGCCGCCGGCATGGACCTGCTCGCCGCGGTGAAGCAGACCGTGACCATCGCTCCGGGCGGCCGCGCCCTGATACCGACCGGCCTGGTGGTGGCGCTGCCGCCGGGCCACGAGCTGCAGATCCGGCCGCGCTCGGGGCTGGCACTCAGGCACGGCGTCACGCTGCCGAACAGCCCGGGGACGATCGACGAGGATTACCGCGGCGAGATCGGCATCATCGTGCTCAATACCGGGAACGCGGCGTTCCAGGTCGAGCGCGGCATGCGTATCGCCCAGGCGGTGCTCTCGCCGGTGCTGCGCGCGCTGTGGCAGGAAACCACCGATCTCGAGGAAACCGACCGCGCCGGCGGCGGCTTCGGCAGCACCGGCGGATAGACGCGGCCGCGGGGATAGTCGACGGGCAGCGCCTGGGCTAAAGCGGCGGCGACGCCGAACGGCCTCCGGCACATCACGGCTCTACACAGTGCCACGGATCTAGCGCGGGGTGGTTGGATGCTGAGAGATCGTCTTCCGGCCAACATCTCCGCGCGTACCGCGCCCAACCTGTTCGACGCCGCGGTGCTGCTGTGCATGCTGGGCCTGGCGATCGCGGTCGGCTCGGTCGCGCGCCGTACCTTCGGCCCGCTGACGCCGCCGAACGTGGTCCCGATCCACCTGGCTCCGTCCTGGCTGCCGGGCTACGCGCTGCGCACGACGCTGCGCATGTTCGCGGCCCTGCTGGCGTCGCTGCTGTTCACCTTCACCTACGCCGTCTGGGCAGCGAAGAGCCGGCGCGCCGGCGTGATCCTGGTGCCGATCCTCGACATCCTGCAATCGATCCCGATCCTCGGCTTCCTGACCTTCACCCTGGTGTTCTTCATGAACCTGTTCCCCGGCCGGGTGCTGGGCGCGGAACTCGCGGCGATCTTCACCATCTTCACCAGCCAGGCCTGGAACATGGCCTTCAGCATGTACCAGTCGCTGAAGACGGTGCCGAACGATCTCGAGGAGGTGACGCGCTCCTTCGGCCTGTCCTCGTGGCAGCGCTTCTGGCGGCTCGAGGTGCCGTTCGCGATGCCCGGGCTGGTCTGGAACACGATGATGTCGATGTCGGGCGGCTGGTTCCTGGTCGTCGCCTCCGAGACCTTCTCGGTCGGAAGCACCAGCGTGGTGCTGCCCGGCATCGGATCCTATGTCGGCGTCGCGATCGCGCACCGCGACCTCCTCGCCGTGCTTTACGCCATCGCCACCATGCTGATGGTGATCCTGCTGTACGACCAGCTGCTGTTCCGCCCGCTGGTCGCCTGGTCGGCGCGCTTCCGCTTCGAGACCACCCAGGGTGCGACCGCCGACGATCCCTGGATGCTGGCGCTGCTGCGGCGCACCCACCTGCTCAACCAGATCAGCCGGCAGCTCGGCGACTTCCTGACCCGGATCGGCGGCTTGCCGATCGGCCGCAGGCCGGACGCGCCGCGCCGGGCGCTGCTTCCGCCGCGGATCGTGGACGGGCTGTGGGTCACGCTGCTGAGCATCGCGGTGTGCCTCGCCGTCTGGCAGCTCGCCCTCTACGTCTCTGCCAGCCTCACCCTGCACGAGGTCGGCCGGGTGCTGCTGCTCGGCTGCTACACCCTGCTGCGCGTCGTCACGATGATCGTGCTCGCCTCCCTCGTCTGGGTGCCGATCGGTGTCTGGCTCGGGCTGCGACCGGTGTGGGCGCGACGGGCGCAGCCGGTGGCGCAGTTCCTCGCGGCCTTCCCGGCCAACCTGGTCTATCCGATCTTCGTCGTCGCGATCGTGCACTACTCGCTCAACAGCAACGTCTGGCTGACGCCGCTGATGATCCTCGGGACGCAGTGGTACATCCTGTTCAACGTCATCGCCGGCGCCGCCGCGTTCCCGGCTGACCTGCTGGAGGCGGCGAGGAATTTCCGCCTCGGCGGCTGGCGCTGGTGGATCCGGGTCATGCTGCCGGGCATCTTTCCGTACTACGTCACGGGAGCCCTCACCGCGTCCGGCGGCGCGTGGAACGCGGCGATGGTCTCCGAGGTCGCGTCCTGGGGCCACACCACGCTCACCGCGCAGGGGTTGGGGAGCTACATCTCGTCCGCCAGCGCGGCCGGGGCGCCCGCTCGGGTGGCGCTCGGCATGGTCGCCATGTCGGCGTTCGTGATCGCCTTTAACCGCATGCTCTGGCGACCGATGTACACCTTCGCGCAGCGTCGGCTCACCTTCGCCTGAACGCGTCATCCGGCCGGAGGGTCTGCTCATGGATACAGCGCGCGACGTCTCGACGGTCGGATCGACCGGCAGCGCGCCCGAGGAGCTGGTGCGGATCCGCGGCTGCAGGCAATCGTACCACAAGGACAGCAACGCGGACCTGGTGGTGCTCGAGGGCGTCGATCTGACGCTGCATGCCGGCGAGATCGTCGGCCTGCTCGGCCGCTCCGGCTCCGGCAAGTCGACGCTGCTGCGCATCGTCTCGGGCCTGCTGACTCCCACCGCCGGCGACGTGCGCTGGCGCGGCGCGCCGCTGCGCGGTCCGGCCCCCGGGGTGGCGATGGTGTTCCAGTCCTTCGCGCTGTTTCCCTGGCTGACGGTGCAGGCCAATGTCGAACTCGGGCTGGAGGCCAAGGGCATCGCGCGGGCGGAGCGGGAGAAGCTGGCGGAGGATGCGATCGACCTGATCGGCCTCGGCGGCTACGAGAACGCGTATCCGAAGGAGCGCTCCGGCGGCATGCGCCAGCGCGTCGGGCTGGCGCGCGGCCTCGTGGTGCATCCCGACCTGCTGCTGATGGACGAGCCGTTCTCGGCACTCGACGTGCTCACCGCCGAGAACCTGCGCACCGACCTGATCGAGCTCTGGTCGGAGAAGCGCCTGCCGGTGAAGTCGGTGCTGCTCGTGACCCACAACATCGAGGAGGCGGTGCTGATGTGCGACCGCATCCTGGTGTTCTCCTCCAATCCGGGCCGCGTCGCGCACGAGCTGAAGGTGCCGTTCGCGCACCCGCGCAACCGCCACGACTATGCCTTCCGCCAGTTCGTCGACCGCATCTACGGGCTGATGACCAAGCGGGCGCCGGAACCGACCACGCCCGACCTGGTGCCGGGCGGCAGCGTGCAGGCGATGAAGAAGTTCCAGGCGCTGCCGATGCTGCCGACCAACCTGATGGCCGGCCTGATGGAGACGGTGCTGGCCGAACCGTATCGTGGCCGCGCCGACCTGCCGCTGCTCGCGGCCTCCCTGCAGCTCGAGCTGGACGAGCTGCTGCCGCTCGGCGAGACCATGCAGCTGCTGCGCTTCGCCGAGCTGGAGGAGGGCGACATACGCCTCACCGAGGCGGGCACCACCTTCGTGCAGGCCGACCTGGACGAGCGCAAGCTGATCCTGCGCGAGAGCCTGCTGGGCAACATCCCGCTGGTCGCCGACATCCGCTCGGTGCTCGACGAGCGCTGGAACCACCGCGCCCGCGCCGAGCGCTTCCGCGACGAGCTGGAAGACCACATGTCGCCCGACTACGCGCGCGAGACCCTGCAGACCATCATCAGCTGGGGGCGCTACGCGGAGCTGTTCGACTTCGACGAGGAAGCCGACCAGTTCTTCCTCGAGGAGGAGGATTAGGGGAGGATCGAGGAGCCAGCAGCTGGAGCAGAGTCATTGTTCTAGCGCCGGAGCAGCGCCTGCACCGCCTGCTCCACCAGCTCGGCGATGATCTGCGCCGTCGGCTGCACCGCGCTGACCATGCCGACCGACTGTCCCGCCATCACCGACCCCGCCTCGATGTCGCCGTCGATCACCGCGCGCCGCAGCGACCCTGCCCAGAAATGCTCGATATCGAGCTGGGCGGCCTCGCGCGAGAGTTCGCCCTGCTGGAAGCGGCGCAGCGTCTCCGCCTGGTGCACCAGGAAGCGCTTGGTGCCCTCGTTGACCAGCCCGCGCACCGGGATCACCGGGAAGCGCTCGTCGAGCTGCACCGAGGGCAGCGCGTCGCGTGCCGAGGCGCGCACGAACGCCGCCTTGAAGCGGGGATGCGCGATGCTCTCGGTGGAGGCCGCGAACCGGGTGCCGAGCTGCGCGCCGGCCGCACCCATCTCCAGCATCCCCAGGATCGCGTCGCCGCGCCCGAGGCCGCCGGCGACGAACACCGGCAGGTCGCGGATATGCGGCAGGATCTCCTGTGCCAGCACAGTCAGCGACACCGGTCCGATATGGCCCCCCGCCTCGGAGCCCTCGATCACCAGCGCGTCGACCCCCGAGCGGGCGAGACGCTTGGCCAGCACCAGGGCCGGGGCGAAGGAGATCAGCTTGGCGCCGCCATCCTTGACCGCACGCACCGAGGCTCCGGACGGGATCCCGCCGGCCAGCACCACGTGGCCCACGGCCGCCTCGCGACACACCCGTATCAGGTCGTCGAGCTGCGGGTGCATGGTGATCAGGTTGACGCCGAACGGCTTGTCGGTCAGCGCCTGGGTGGCGGCGATCTCGGCCGCCAGCAGGTCCGGGCCCATCGCCCCGCAGGCGATCACCCCGAAGCCGCCGGCGTTGGAGATCGCGGAGACCAGGTGGCGCTCGCTCACCCAGCTCATCGCGCCGCCCAGGATCGCGACCTCGCTGCCCAGGAAGGCGCGGCCTCGGGCCCATAGCCGCTCGAGCTGCGCGCGCGCCTCGGCCCACCCCGCCGGACGGGTCGCAGGGGCCCAGGGGTCGACCGCGGGTAGAATTGCATCCGGAGGCGACATCATCTCACCCATCGAGGCCATAGGCGCCGTGCAGGGCCCGCACCGCCAGCTCAGTATACTCGATGCCGATCAGAACGCTCACCTTGATCTCGCTGGTCGATATCACCTGGATGTTGATCGAGCGGTCCGACAGCGTCCGGAACATGGTGTTGGCGACCCCGACATGGCTGCGCATCCCCACGCCCACCACGCTGATCTTGACCACCTCGGAGTCGGTCAGCAGCTCGCCGTACTGTATGTCGTCACGCGCCTCCTCCAGCACCTTGACCGCGCGCGCGAGGTCGCTCTTGCCGGCGGTGAAGGTCATGTCCGTGGTGCCGTCCGCCCCCGTGCTCTGCACGATCATGTCGACGTTCACGTTGGCCTCGGCGAGCGGCCCGAACACCGCGGCCGCGACACCCGGTCGATCCGGCACCCGGCGCACGGTGATCTTCGCCTCGTCACGCGAGTAGGCGATGCCAGCGACGATCTGCTGTTCCACGATCTCGTCCTCGTCCACCACCAGGGTCCCGGGCAGATCGCCCTCCTCGCGCGGTCCGGGGCCGGCGAAGCTCGACAGCACCTGGACCCGAACCCGCTGCTTCATCGCCAGCTCGACGCTGCGGGTCTGCAGCACCTTGGCACCTACCGACGCCAGCTCCAGCATCTCCTCGTAGGTGATCTTGTCGAGCTTGCGTGCCCGGGCGACGATGCGCGGGTCGGTGGTGTAGATCCCGTCCACGTCGGTATAGATGTCGCACCGCTCCGCGCCAACCGCTGCCGCCAGCGCCACCGCCGACGTGTCGGAGCCGCCGCGCCCCAGCGTGGTGACCCGCCCGTTCGGCCCAACGCCCTGGAAGCCGGCCAGGATCGGAACCTGACCCGCCCGCATGCGCGCGACCAGGGTGTCACCGGCGACGCTCTCGATCCGCGCCTTGCCGTGCGCGTCGTCGGTGCGCAGCGGGATCTGCCAGCCCTGCCAAGACCGTGCCTCGATGCCGAGATCCTGCAGCGCGATCGCCAGCAGCCCGCTGGTCACCTGCTCGCCGGTCGAGACCACCGCATCGTACTCGCGCGCATCGTGCAGCGGCGAGAGCGCCTGGCAGTAGCCGACCAGCTGGTTGGTCACGCCGGACATCGCCGAGACCACGACCGCGACCTCGTCGCCCCGCTCGACCTGGCGCGCGACCCGCGCCGCGACGCTCCGGATCCGATCCAGATCGGCGACCGAGGTGCCGCCGAACTTCATCACGATGCGAGCCATCAGGCGTCGTGCCTTCCACGTGCGAGCCGGCCGGAGCATGGGGCCTGAGCATAACCGGTCCGAGATCACGGACACCGAGCGGCGCCAGACATTGCAGGCGCGCGGCAGGCGGGTCACATAGCTTCGTCTTCACGAGGCGGCAACATGCAACCAGTTCCGACACCAGCGGCGCGCGAGGATGGCGCGCCGGCTTCCGTCTCGCCCGACGAGATCGCCCGCTTCGGCGCGCTGGCCGAGCGTTGGTGGGACCCGGACGGGCCGATGCGGCCGCTGCACCGGATGAACCCGCTGCGCGTGCGCTGGATCGACCGACAGCTCGGCCAGCGCGCCGAAGCGGGCGATCTCGTCGGGCGAGACGGAAGCCGGCG
>CAXTOC010000153.1:0-6749 GCA_964245725.1 uncultured Acetobacteraceae bacterium
TCGTTGGGTTGAACCACTGGCTTTCCTCTATCGAAGCGCGTTCCTGGTCACGAACGGGGATGGCGATCGTTCCGCGCGGCAACTTGATGCAACGGACCCTTAGCATAGCGGAATTGCTATTTCCGTAATTTTCTGCGGCCGTGTTCAACAGGGCACATACGCTTCATCTCGTTTTTGATATTCTGTGGCTGCGTCGCACTATTGTTGACGGTTCGTGTCAATTCGCTTGCACGAAGCGGCTGCGGAGGAACAGGTCTGAGGCCAGTGCTGCGCGCAACGCTGCTTCCTGCGGCTGCGGCAGCTGCGCCACCACACCGCGGAAGAAGCCGATCTCGCCGCGTGCGCGTGCCTGGAACAGCCAGGTGAGCGTGGGCGCCTGCGCCGGGCGGCCGGCGCAGCACCGGCAGGGCCCGCGATGGGAGAGCCGATGCGAAGCGCCCTCGCCCGGCAGGCGCAGCACGGCGAGCCAGCCGCCCTGCGCCTTCGATCCGGCGGCCGGCTCGGGCAGCAGCAGCACCTGATCGGCGCGCGCGTCGGGCGGGACATGGCGCACGAAACGCACCGGGATGCGGGCGTCCTCGGTCATGCGCGGGCTCCGGATGCTGGACAGGCGGACGGGCGCCAAGGAAAACCTGCCGCGATCGGCGTCGCGCACGATATACAGGCGACCGACACACACGGGCAACCATGCCGAGGCCGCGCCGAATGACCAGACCGCATCTTCTCGAAGCCCTGCAGGACCAGGTGCTGCTCTGCGACGGCGGCATGGGGTCGCGCGTGCAGATGCTCACCCTGGATGTCGAGCGCGACTACTGGAACCGCGAGAACTGCACCGAGGTGCTCAACCTGTCGCGGCCGGAGCTGGTGCGCGACATCCATCGCGGCTACTTCGCCGCCGGTGCCGACATGGTCGAGACCAACAGCTTCGGCGGCTCGCCGATCACGCTGGGCGAGTTCGACCTCGCCGACCGCACGCTGGAGATCAACCGCACCGCGGCCGAGCTGGCGCGAGAGGCGGCGGAGAGCTTTTCCGATGGTCGTCACCGTTACGTGATCGGATCGATCGGGCCTGGCACCAAACTGCCCTCGCTGGGCAATATCGGCTACGATGCGCTGGAGGCGGGTCTGGCCGAGCAGTGCCGCGGCCTGATCAGCGGCGGCGTCGACGCGCTGCTGATCGAGACCTGCCAGGACACGCTGCAGATCAAGGCGGCGGTGAACGGCGCCAAGCTGGCCCGCGCCGAGGCCGGCAGCGACACGCCGATCTTCGTCCAGGTCACGGTGGAGACCACCGGGACGCTTCTGGTCGGCCCCGACATCGCGGCGGCGGCGACGACCATACACGCGCTGGACGTGCCGCTGCTGGGCCTGAACTGCGCCACCGGGCCGCAGGAGATGGCCGAGCACGTGCGCTGGCTGGCGGCGAACTGGCCGGGACTGCTGTCGGTGCAGCCGAACGCCGGCCTGCCGGAGCTGGTCGACGGGCACACCCACTACCCGCTGGGTGCCGCCGAGATGGCGTCGTGGATCGAGCGCTTCATCGTCGAGGATGGGCTCAACCTGGTCGGCGGCTGCTGCGGCACCTCGGTGCCACACATCGAGGCGCTCGACGCCATGCTGCGGGGGCGCGCGGGGAGCCGTCTGCGGCCGGCGCCGGTGGCGCGGCGGCCGCTCTGGATCCCCTCGGTCGCCAGCCTGTATGGCCAGGTGCCGCTGCGCCAGGAGAACAGCTACTTCTCGATCGGCGAGCGCTGCAACGCCAACGGCTCGAAGAAGTGGCGCGAGCTGCAGGAGGCCGCCGACTGGGACGCCGCGGTCACCGTGGGGCGCGAGCAGGTCGCCGAGGGCAGCAACAGCCTCGACGTCTGCACCGCCTTCGTCGGCCGCGACGAGGTCGGCGAGATGACCGAGGTGATCCGCCGCTTCACCAGCAGCGTCAATGCGCCGCTGGTGATCGACAGCACCGAGACCAACGTGATCGAGGCGGCGCTGAAGCTGCACGGCGGCAAGCCGATCATCAACTCGATCAACTTCGAGGACGGCGAGGCCGCCGCCGCGCAGCGTCTGAAGCTGGCGAAGAAGTTCGGCGCCGCGGTGATCGCGCTCACCATCGACGAGGTGGGCATGGCCAAGACGCCGGAGAACAAGCTGGCGGTGGCCGAGCGGCTGGTCGCGTTCGCCTGCGAGAGGCACGGCCTGCCGCAGTCCGACCTGCTGATCGACCCGCTGACCTTCACCGTCGCCACCGGCAGCGAGGACGACCGCAAGCTCGGCCAGTGGACGCTGGAGGGGATACGCCTGATACGCGACCGCTTCCCCGACATCCAGATCATCCTCGGCCTGTCCAACATCTCGTTCGGGCTCAACCCGGCGGCGCGCGCGGTGCTGAACTCGGTGTTCCTCGACCACGCGGTGCGCGCCGGCATGTCGGGCGCCATCGTGCACGTCAGCAAGATCCGCCCGCTGCACCTGCTCGCCGCCGAGGAGGTGCAGGTCGCCGAGGACCTGATCTTCGATCGCAGGCGCGAGGGCTACGACCCGCTGCAGCGCCTGCTGGAGCTGTTCGCCGACCGCAAGGCCTCGGAAGCGGTCAAGAAGAAGAAGGCCGACACGGTGGAGGGCCGGCTGCGCGACCGCATCGTCGATGGCGACCGCAAGGGGCTGGAGGCCGAGCTCGACGAGGCGATGACGCGGCTCAAGGCGCTCGACATCATCAACACGGTGCTGCTCGACGGCATGAAGACGGTGGGCGAGCTGTTCGGCTCGGGCAAGATGCAGCTGCCGTTCGTGCTGCAGTCCGCCGAGACGATGAAGGCGGCGGTGGCGCACCTGGAGCCGCACATGGAGCGCATCGAGGGCCAGGAGCGCGGCACCATCGTGCTCGCCACCGTCAAGGGCGACGTGCACGACATCGGCAAGAACCTGGTCGACATCATCCTGACCAACAACGGCTACCGGGTGGTCAATCTCGGCATCAAGGTGCCGCTCGCCGACATGGTAGCCGCCGTGCGGCGCGAGAACGCGCACGCCATCGGCATGTCCGGGCTGCTGGTGAAGTCGACCGTGGTGATGCGCGAGAACCTCGAGGAGATGTCGCGCCAGGGCCTGCAGATCCCGGTGCTGCTGGGCGGTGCGGCGCTGACACGCAACTACGTCGAGGAGGATTGCGTCGCAGCCTACGCCGGCGGCCGGGTGGCCTACGCGCGGGACGCCTTCGACGGCCTGGGGCTGATGGACAAGGTCGCGAGCGGCGGCTTCGACGACTACCTCTCGGCGCTGCAGTCGCGTCGACGCGGCAAGGCGCGCGCGCGCAAGCGCGAGCCCGAGCAGGCGGAGAGCCGCGGCTTCGTGCCGGTCGACCTGGTCGCGTCGCAGGCGCGGCGGCGTCGCCTCAATACCGGGATCGCGCCGATGGAGCCGCCGTTCTGGGGCGGGCGGGTGATCGCGGCGCCCCCGGAGGCGGTGCTGCCGTTCCTCAACGAGCGCAGCCTCTATCAATTCCAGTGGGGCTTCAGGAAGCAGGGACGTTCGCTCGACGATTTCCTCGGCTGGGCCAAGCAGGAGCTGCGCCCGGTGATGCGGCGCATGCTGGCGCTGTGCAAGCAGGACGACATCCTGCAGCCGCAGGCGATCTACGGCTACTGGAAGGCGGCCGGTCACGGCAACGACCTGATCCTGTTCGAGCCCGACGGCAGCACCGAGGTCGCGCGCTTCACCCTGCCGCGGCAGCCGCGCGAGGACGGCGCCTGCATCGCCGACTTCGTCCGCGACATCGACGACAACCTGCGCGACGTGGTCGGGCTGCAGGTGGTCACCGCCGGGCAGCGGGCGTCGGACGTCGCGCGCGAGTGGTTCGAGGGCAACCGCTACCAGGACTACCTGTACCTGCACGGGCTGTCGGTGGAGATGGCGGAGGCGATGGCGGAGTACGCGCACAAGCGCATGCGCGCCGAGCTCGGCTTCGCCCGCGAGGACGACCGCGACATGGACAAGCTGCTGAGCCAGGGCTATCGCGGCTCGCGCTACTCGTTCGGCTATCCCGCCTGTCCCAGGCTGGAGGACCAGGTGCCGCTGCTGTCGCTGCTGGGTGCGGAACGCGTCGGCGTGTCGCTCTCGGACGGCTACCAGCTGCATCCCGAGCAATCGACCAGCGCGCTGGTGATCTTCCATCCGCAGGCCAAGTACTTCACGGTCTGATCGGCCCCCGGGTGATGACCGCCTCGCCGCAATCCGTGTTCGCCGTCCTGTGGGAGGCGGCCTTGCTGGAGGCATCGTTGCGCGACCTGGGGGAGCCGGAGACGTTGCGCGGCGTCGCACGGGAGGCCGGCGAGGACGCGTTCGCCTGCATCGCCGCCGCCGCCTCGCGGGACCCGGCGGCGCTGGTGGCGCATTCCGCCTCCCTGCTCACGGCGGCGACCCTGCTGTGGGCGGCGGCGGGCGTCGAGCCGGACGAGATCTGGATGGAGCTGCACAAGCGCGAGCGGCTCAGCTCGCTGCTGCAGGAGATGGCCGGCGGCGAGCGGCCGAAGCGGCGCGCCGGCCGCCCGTGGCGCGTCGACAGCACAAAGCTGCCCTGAAGCGGGTGGCCGCATGGGGGACTGGCGCTGCGCCCTGGCACGGACGATATACCGCGCGGACAAGGCGCCGGTTCTCCGGCGGCGGCTGGCCGGCGAGGCGATGGTCGAGGCGATGAACTGGGTCGATGCGGTGATGCTGGCGGTGATCGCGCTCTCGGCGCTGGCCGGCTTCCTGCGCGGCTTCGCGCGCGAGGCGCTCGGCCTCGCCGCCTGGATCGCCGCGGCACTGCTGGCCAGCCGCTGCTACGCCGCCGGCCTGCCGCTGGCGCGGCGGTGGATCGACGATGCCCAGCTCGCCGCCGTGGTGTGCTTCGTGATCGTGTTCGTGGTCATCCTAATCGCGCTGTCGGTGCTCGCGGGCCTGCTCAGCCGGCTGGTCAGGTTCTCGGTGCTGGGCGGCATCGACCGCGTCCTCGGCGCCGGATTCGGCATCCTGCGCGGCGCCGTGCTGCTGGTGCTCGCCTTCATCGTGCTGGGAATCGTGGTGGCGCCGGAGCACTGGCCGGACCCGGTGCGCGAGGCGCGCAGCCTGCCCTACCTGCACGCGGGCGCATCCTACGCCCTCGCTCGGGCGCCGGAGCGTTGGCGCCCTGATCTGCCGCAGCTGGCGCCCGACGCGGCGCCGGCACCGAGCCGGGAAAGTTTCTGAGCATGACTCTCGACTGGGTGACGCCGGACTACGACGACGACAAGCCGCACGAGGAGTGCGGCGTGTTCGGGATCTGGAACGCGCACGACGCGGGTGCGATGACCGCACTCGGGCTGCACGCGCTGCAGCATCGCGGCCAGGAATCGACCGGCATCGTCAGCTACGATTCGCAACGTCGCGTGGACGGCAGCTCCTTTCACAGCCACAAGGGCATGGGACTGGTCGGCGACGTGTTCGGCGATGCGCGAATCATCGCGGGCCTGCCCGGCCGCGCCGCGGTGGGCCACAACCGCTACGCCACCACCGGGGCGACGCTGCTGCGCAACGTGCAGCCGCTCTACGCCGAGTTCGAGTTCGGCGGCCTGGCGGTGGCGCACAACGGCAACCTGACCAACGCCCGCAGCCTGCGACGCACGCTGGTGCGGCGCGGCTGCATCTTCCAGTCGACCACCGACAGCGAGGTGTTCATCCACCTGATCGCGATCAGCCTGTACTCGACCGTGACCGACCGGCTGATCGACGCGCTCAAGCAGGTGGTCGGCGCCTACTCGCTGGTGGCGCTGTCGCAGCAGGCGATGCTCGGCGTGCGCGACCCGCTCGGGGTGCGGCCGCTGATCCTGGGCCAAATCAACAACGAGGCCGGCGGCCCGGCCTGGGTGCTGGCCAGCGAGAGCTGCGCGCTCGACATCGTCGGCGCCGAGTTCGTGCGCGACGTCGAGCCGGGCGAGATCGTCATCATCGACAACACCGGCGTGCGCTCGCTCAAGCCGTTCGCGCCCACCTCCAGCCGCTTCTGCGTGTTCGAATACATCTATTTCGCCCGGCCGGACTCCGTGGTCGACGGACATGCGGTGTACGACGCGCGCAAGCGCATCGGCGCCGAGCTCGCGCGCGAGAGCGCCGTCGCCGCCGACGTGATCGTCCCGGTGCCGGACTCCGGTGTGCCGTCGGCGATGGGCTACGCCGCCGAGAGCGGGCTGCCGTTCGAGCTCGGCATCATACGCAACCACTATGTCGGCCGCACCTTCATCGAGCCGACCGACCAGATCCGCAACCTCGGCGTCAAGCTCAAGCACTCCGTCAACCGTCCCGCGATCAACGGCCGCCGGGTGATCCTGGTCGACGACTCGATCGTGCGCGGCACCACCAGCCGCAAGATCGTCGAGATGGTGCGCGCCGCCGGCGCCACCGAGGTGCACATGCGCATCTCCTCGCCGCCGACGACGCATTCCTGCTTCTACGGCATCGACACGCCCGAGCGCGGCAAGCTGCTGGCGGCACAGCACGACGTGGCCGAGATGGCCGAGCTGATCGGCGCCGACAGCCTCGCCTTCATCTCGATCGACGGGCTCTACCGCGCGCTGGGCCAGGCCGCGCGCGATCCGCAGCAGCCGCATTTCTGCGACGCCTGCTTCACCGGCAGGTATCCGATTGACCTCGCCGACGTCGACGAGGACAGCCGCGCCAGACCGGCGTCGTAGCGGCGGCCCTCGATGCAGCTGGGCGGCAGCATCGCCCTGGTC
>CAXTOC010000154.1:0-3922 GCA_964245725.1 uncultured Acetobacteraceae bacterium
CTCGTATGCCTACATCCTGCTGATGGGCGAGGCGGGGCTGCGACGCGCCACCGAGATCGCGATCCTCAACTCCAACTACATCGCCGCCCGGCTGGCGCCGCACTACCCGGTCCTGTATCGCGGCCTGCACGGGCACGTGGCGCACGAGTGCATCGTAGACCTGCGCCCGATCAAGGACGCGACCGGCATCACCGTCGACGACATCGCCAAGCGCCTGGTCGATTACGGCTTCCACGCGCCGACTGTGAGCTTCCCGGTCGCCGGCACCTTTATGATCGAGCCCACGGAGTCCGAGAACAAGGCCGAGCTGGATCGCTTCTGCGACGCGATGATCGCCATCCGCCAGGAGATCGTCGCGGTCGAGCAGGGCCGGATCACGGCGGCGCAGAGCCCGCTGCGTCACGCGCCGCACACGGTTGCCGACCTGTCCACCGACGAGTGGACGCGCGCCTACTCGCGCGAGGAGGCCGGCTTTCCCTCCGGCGTCGACCGCCGGCACAAATATTTCGCCCCGGTCGGCCGCCTCGACAACAGCTACGGCGACCGCAACCTGATCTGCTCCTGCCCGCCGGTCGAGGAGCTGGCGGAGGCGGCGGACTGAGCGCCGCCTCCGCGTGATCCCGGCGGCCCGGGAAGTGCGGCCGGGATCGTTGACAATCCAGCGCGGCAGCCGCATCTGGTTCGATACCGAATTGACCGTGCGGCGACCCGAAGCGCTTCCGCGGCATCCGGATGTCAAGCGTCAGCCCGGAGCGATCTATGACCTCACGGTTCCTGGACCCGACCGACGAGGTCGTGACGCTCGGCGGCGGCGCCCAGTTCTACGAGGCGCCGAGCGGCGCCTCGGTGCAGGCGGGCAGCGGCAGCGACACGGTGGAGGCCGGTGCGGGCGACGTCACCGTCACCGGTGGCTCCGGCCAGTTGACCTTCATCGGCGGCTCCCTGGCGAGCTCGGTCACCGGCGGTGCCGGCTCGCTCACGATCTTCGGCGGCAGCGGCGGCGGCTCCCTCAGCGGCGGTGCGGCGGGGCACAGCGTGCTGATCTCGCAGAGCGTGGATCTCGGCTTCCCCGCCAGCACCACCCTGACGGGCGCCGCCGCCGGAGACCTGCTATTCGGCGCCGCAATCGGCAACGACGTGCTGACCGCCGGGGCAGGACGCGAAACGCTCATCGCCGGCGGCGGCGATGACACCATCACCGGCGGCAGTACCGCCGGCTGTCTCATCTTCACCGGCGCCTCGTCCGGCCCCCCCTTCCAGGGATACGGTCTTTTCTCGTCAAACTTCGAGGTCCAGGGCGGTGCCGCGGGCCGGGATACCATCGTCGGCGGTTCCGCCGGGCTCGAGGTCGAGGCGCGCAACGGCGATGCCGTCTTCGCGGGCACGGGTCAGGTCAGGGTGCTCGGCAGCGACGCCGGAGCGGCAGACTCGATCATCGGCGGCAGCGGCAGCCTCGACGTGTTCGGCCAGGGCGGCAACATGCTGGTCGCCTGCGGCAGCGGCACGTCGAACCTCATGCTCGGCAGCGGCGCCAGCCTCGTGTTCGGCGGCAGCGGCCGAGTAACCGTCACCGCCGGCAGCGGCAGCGCCCAGATCCTGCTCGGCTCCGGGGGCAACTTCACCGAACGCAACCTGGTCATCGAGGGCAGCGGCGCTGTCGTCTACGACGTGGTCGCCAGCCTGCCCGGCGGGTTCACCGGTATCCGGGGCTTCCGTCCCGGAACCGACAAGGTCGAATTGTTCGGCTACCAGCCGTCCGCAGTGACCGCCAGCACCGCCGGCACAACGACCACGCTCCATTTCACCGACGGCAAGGTGATCAACCTTCCCGGCGTGACGAGCCTGGGGAGCAGCCTTATCTTCGGCTGAAGAACCGTCCGCACCGAGGCCGTGCAGGCGATCATGGCTCGAGCCTGCGGTCTCAGCGGGCGCGGCCGAGCCTCGCATGCAGCGCGCGTAGCGGCGCAGTCAGGCGCCAGCTGCGCGAGCGGCGCAGCGACGTGAGCTCCGCCTGCAGTCCCGCCACCCGGTCGCACGCCGGCGGCTCGGCCTCGTGCTGCTGCACCGCCCAGTTCCAGGTATCTGCGACGAGCGCCGCATCGTCGGACGCCACCAGGTGGACAAAGAAGTCGAGGCTGCCCGGCCCGGTGGCGGTGCAGCGGCTGCAGGCGAAGCCGAGCAGGCCGTAGGCCCCCAGCTGGCGCATCAGGCGCGCGAACGCCAGCGGCGTGAACACCCAGCAATGCACGTCGCGATAGGCACCGGTCGCGCCCGCATGCTCCATCGCGGCGACCGCGCGCTCGTACTCGTGGCGCTGCGGTGCCGGCCACGGCGGCCTGCGGCCGCTCCAGGCCGCGTCGAGCAGCAGCGGTGCGATGTTCAGCATGAAGTCCAGGATCTGCCGCGGCCCCGGCGCCGTCGCCCCTGCGCGGGCCGCCAGGATCAGGTCGGCGGCGGAGCTGGTCTCGCGCCGGTAGTCGAAGCAGTAGCGGCCGTCCGGCACGATCAGCCGCACCGTCCCGGACGGGTGCAGCACTGACCTCAGCTGCGCGAGCCAGCCGATCAGGTCCGGCACGTGCTCGATCACGTGCGAGGCGATCACGTAGTCGAACCGCCGACCGCCGCAGGCATCGGCCAGCGCGACCCCGCTCCAGACGATGTCCACCTCGACGATCCGCCTCGGATCGACGTCCGGGTCGTCGCGATACTTCGCGCGCAGCCCGGCGGTGTCGACATGGTCTACGTACAGCACGTCGGCCTGCGGCCGGCGCAGGATCGGGTTGTGCAGCGGACCGATCTCCAGCCCTCGCGTGACGCGCAGGTCGAGCCCCTGCAGCAGGACGCTCAGCCGGTCCATCGCCGGCTCCGGTACGCGATCGGATCGAGGTGGTCCGGCATGGCGGATCTGTCCCATCCCGCGGCTCCGGCGGCAACCCCGGCTCACGCAGCCGAGATTGACATCAGCCCGGCCTCTCCCCCATCTCGCAGTCTATCGTCCTGGAGCGGATCGCGTCCTGATGCCTGTTTATGCCTTCATCTTTCCCGGACAGGGCAGCCAGTTCGCCGGCATGGGCCGCGATCTCGCCGCTGCCTTCGCGCCAGCGCGGGAGGTGTTCCAGGAGGTCGACGACGCGCTCGGCGAGCGCCTGTCCAAGCTGATGTTCGCCGGCCCGATCGAGGAGCTGACGCTGACCCAGAACACCCAGCCGGCGCTGATGGCGGTCTCGCTCGCGGTGCTGCGGGTGCTGGAGCACGAGGGCGGGCTGCAGCTCACCGGCAGGGCCGCTGTCGTCGCCGGCCACTCGCTGGGGGAGTACGCGGCCCTCGCCGCGGCCGGCAGCCTCGGCATCGCGCGGACCGCCGGGCTGCTGCGCCTGCGCGGCGCCGCCATGCAGCAGGCGGTGCCGTCGGGGGAGGGGGGCATGGCGGCGCTGCTGGGCGTCGAGGTGGAGCAGGCGCACCAGATCTGCGCCGCGGCGGCGCTGCTGCGCATCGAGGGTCGACCCGACGCGCGCGAGGTGATCGACGTCGCCAACGACAATGGCGGCGGCCAGGTGGTGATCTCCGGCGCGCTCAGCGCGGTCGCGCGCGCGATCGAGCTCGCCAAGGAGCGCGGCATCCGCCGCGCCATGCTGCTGCCGGTCTCGGCACCGTTCCACTGCTCGCTGATGGCGCCGGCCGCGGAGGCGATGCGCGACGCCCTGGGCGAGGCCGAGATCATGGTGCCGGCGCTGCCGCTGGTGGCCAACGTCACCGCCGCCAAGGTGAGCGCGCCGGACCAGATCCGCGAGCTGCTGGTGCGCCAGGTGACGTCGACCGTGCGCTGGCGCGAGAGCGTGCTGGCGATGACGGCGATGGGCGTGGACAGCTTCGTCGAGCTCGGCGCCGGCAAGGTGCTGTCCGGCCTGTGCAAGCGCATCGC
>CAXTOC010000154.1:3932-6723 GCA_964245725.1 uncultured Acetobacteraceae bacterium
CCGCAGCGCCGGCACGCCCGAAGAGATCGAAGCGCTGCTGAAGCTGCTCTGACGCACGCTGCGCCTGCCCACCGAAGCTGTCCGGGGATCCGCCATGTTCAGGCTCGACGGCAAGACCGCGCTGGTGACCGGTGCGTCCGGCGGCATCGGCGCCGCCATCGCCCAGGCCCTGCACGACCAGGGTGCGACGCTGGTGCTGTCCGGCACACGCAGGCAGGCGCTCGACGCGTTGGCCGAGCGTCTGGGTGCGCGGGCCCATGCCTGCCCGGCCGACCTGTCCGACCCTGCGGCTCCGGACGCGCTGGTCGCCGAGGCCGAGCGCACCGTCGGCGGCAGGCTCGACATCCTGGTCAACAATGCCGGCCTGACCCGCGACGGCCTCGCACTTCGCATGAAGGACGTGGACTGGCAGCAGGTGCTGGAGGTCGATCTCGCAGCACCCTTCCGCCTGTGCCGCGCAGCGCTGAAGGGCATGCTGCGCCGACGCGCCGGCCGCATCGTCTCGATCGCCAGCATCGTCGGCGTCACCGGCAATCCGGGGCAGTCCAACTATGCCGCGGCAAAGGCCGGCCTGATCGGCATGAGCAAGTCGCTGGCAGCCGAGGTCGGCTCGCGCGGCATCACCGTCAACGTGGTCGCACCCGGGTTCGTCGCCAGCGCGATGACCGACGCGCTGCCGGAGGCGCAGCGCGACCGGTTGCGCGCCGCCATCCCGCTGGGGCGGATGGGCGCGCCCGAGGACGTGGCGGCCGCCGTGGTCTACCTCGCCTCCGAGCAGGCTGCCTGGGTGACCGGGACGACGCTGCACGTCAACGGCGGCATGGCGATGATCTGAACGGCCGTGCGTTTCATCGTTCTGCCACCATCGCGCCTTCAGGCTGCCACCATGCCGGATGCGGCGCCTTGGCTAGCGGTGAAAATCCATGCTAATCGCCCGCTGCTTCGTCCGGAGCGGGCCGGCAGGTTCTCGGGGGCTCGAACTTGGCTCTCGGCGCACAGGACAGGACGAACGTGAGCGAACCGCCCGTTTCCGGGGCACAGAGGAAGCAGGATCAGATGAGCGAGATCGCCGACAAGGTTAAGAAGATCGTCGTGGAGCACCTCGGCGTCGAGGAGAGCAAGGTGACCCCGGAGGCTTCCTTCATCGACGACCTCGGTGCCGACAGCCTCGACACGGTCGAACTGGTGATGGCGTTCGAGGAGGCGTTCGGCGTCGAGATCCCCGAGGACGCGGCGGAGAAGATCTCCACGGTCAAGGACGCGATCGACTACATCGAGAAGCAGAAGGCTGCCTGAGGCGTCACGAGGCAGCATCATGACGAGCGGCAAGCAGGCGCGGCGCGTCGTCGTCACCGGCATGGGCATCGCCGGCCCGCTCGGCGTGGGTGTGGCCCCGTTCTGGCGCCGCCTGATCGAGGGCGAGACCGGCATCGAGCGGATCCGCTCCTTCGATCCCTCCGAGCTGCCGGCCCAGGTGGCCGGCGAGGTCCCGGTAGGCAGCCGCGCCGCCGGCGGCCTCGACCTCGCGGAGTGGATCCCGCAGAAGGACCAGAAGAAGATGGATCGGTTCATCCATCTGGGCCTAGTCGCCGCCACCGAGGCGGTCGAGGACTCCGGATGGATGCCGCAGGGCGAGGAGGATCGCTGCGCCACCGGCGTGATGATCGGCTCGGGCATCGGCGGTCTGCAGACCATCTACGAGGCCTCGGTCCAGGTGCACGAGGGCCGCGCGCGGCGTCTGTCGCCGTTCTTCATCCCCTCGTCGCTGATCAACCTGGTCTCCGGCCACCTCTCGATCCGCTACGGCTTCAAGGGGCCCAACCACTCCGCCGTCACGGCCTGCGCCACCGGCGTGCACGCGATCGGCGACGCGTCGCGCCTGATCATGCTCGGCGACGCCGACGTGATGGTCGCCGGCGGCGCCGAGGCCGCGGTCTGCGCGCTCGGCATCGCTGGCTTCTGCGCCTCGCGCGCGCTGTCCACCGGCTTCAACGAGACCCCGTCGCGCGCGTCCCGGCCCTGGGACCGCGACCGCGACGGCTTCGTGATGGGCGAGGGTGCCGGGGTCGTGGTGGTCGAGGAGTACGAGCACGCGAAGCGTCGCGGCGCCAAGATCTACGCCGAGGTGCTCGGCTACGGCCTGTCGGGCGACGCGCACCACATCACTGCACCGCCCGAGGGCCACGCCGGCGCCTACCGCGCCATGGTCGCCGCACTGCGCCACGGCGGCGTTGCGCCGGGCGACATCCAGTACGTGAACGCGCACGGCACCTCCACCATGGCCGACGACCTGGAGCTGGAGGCGGTCGAGCGCCTGTTCGGCGCGCACGCGCGCGGCCTGGCGATGTCGTCGACCAAATCCGCGACCGGTCACCTGCTGGGTGCCGCCGGCGCGATCGAGGCGATCTTCTGCATGCTGGCGATACGCGACGGCGTGGCGCCTCCGACCCTGAACCTCGATCGGCCGAGCCGAGAGAGCGTGATCGATCGGATCGCGCACACCGCACAGGCGCGGCGGATTCGCGTGGCGCTGTCCAACAGCTTCGGCTTCGGCGGCACCAACGCCTCCATCCTGTTCGCGGCCGTCTGACGTCCGGAAGGCGGGGATGCGGTTCCCCGATCGCCGATCCGCCGCCTGATCGCCGGCCTGGTCCTGCTGCTCGTCCTGGCGCTGCCGGTCGGCGCCGCGCTGGGCGCGCTGCTGCTCTACGACGCGCCGGGACCGCTCCCCGCCGAGAGCGCCATCGTCGTGCCGCGCGGCGTGAACCTCGCCGCCCGGGCGCTGCAGCGG
>CAXTOC010000155.1:0-6709 GCA_964245725.1 uncultured Acetobacteraceae bacterium
CGCCGACACGCCCGCGGCGGATCCCGGACGCGCCGATACCGGCCACGCGCCGCAGGCGACGCCGCCGCCGGCACCGCCGACCTCGCCGCTGCAGGTCAATCTCGACCTCGACGGACAGCCGGGCTGGGGACTGGTGGACCAGCGCACCATCGCCGCCTCGCCCGACGATCGCTACATCAACAAGCCCGCCCCCTATCCGCGGTCTGCGGCGCTGCGCGGCGAGGAGGGCACGGTCTATCTGAGCACGCTGGTGGCGCCGGACGGGCACCCGCTGTCGGTGCAGGTCGAGCGCAGCTCGGGCTACCCGGATCTCGATCGCGCCGCGCGCAACGCGATCGCCGGCTGGCACTTCCGCCCGGCGATCCAGGACGGCCAGCCGGTGGAGTCCGAGATGCGCGAGGCCTACCACTTCACGATCAACCCCTAGTGTCCTGCCTGCTGAATTGGTCAGCGAATTTTGGAGATGAGCAGGCCACTACCTTGTTGATAAGGCTATTACCCACCGAGAACCGGAAGTCCGACGGACTTCTGGTTCGGGACCCTGGCGCCGGGCCCCGCCAGCGTCGGTCGATCAGCGCCCGTCACGAGATTGCGGGGCCGGCGCCGGTTTGACAGGTGGCGAGGCGCCGTCCATGTCTCGCCGATGCCGGATGGACATGGTCCGATCGACTCGCTGCCCGTGCTGCTCGGCGACCCGGCGGTGCTGCGCGACGGCATCCTGCAGCTCCGCGGCGGCGAGGCGGCGGCACCGCTGCTCGGGCCGTTGTTCAGCGCGCCCGGCAAGACCATGACGGCGTTCGTGCCGGGCTGGCGCGCCACCCTGCTCTATTCCGGCCTGGCACCGTTCCTGATCCTCGAGTTCCGCCATCACGACGGCGGCCGCGCCGCCTGGCTGCTCGATCAGCAGCTGTGCCGGCTCGGCGACAAGCTCGCCGACCTCGGGCCCGCGCAGGCGGAGGCGCTGCGCCGCCGCGCCGCACCGACGCTGCGGCGCATGGTGACGGACATCTTGATGCGCCCGATGCCGGTGCTGTCGCGCGAGGCGCAGGCGTTCGCGCGGATCCACGACGTGCTGCGCATCGCCATCGCGGAGTCGGGCGGCGACGCGGTGCTGCCGGCGCCGCGGGCGCTGCTGATCGACGAGATGCCGCACAGCGTCCCCTTCACCGCGCTGTTCGGCGGCCCGGCCGCGACGCCGGTGTCGCTGTCGCGCGAGCAGCTGCGCGCCGGGCTCGCGGTCGCCTTCGAGGACCGGCTGGTGGCCGCCACCAGGGACGGCATGCTGTCCTGGCCCAGCCCGGTCGACGGGCATCCGCTGCGCTGCCAAGGCTGCCTGTACTTCGACGATTTCCGCTTCGCCTACCGTTTCGCCGACATCAGCGCCGGCCTCGCCTTCTACGTCATCGCCGCCGACCACTACTGCAAGGCCCTGGCGGTGTACGTGCCGCAGCTCGACCTGCTGGTGGCGCGCGATGCGTGGTGCCGGCACCTGCTGGAGGTGTACTTCCCGCCCGACCTGGCGCGCTGGTTCATCAACCAGGCCGCCTTGAACGGGCCGCTGCTGGTGCCATACCTGGTGCGCGGCGCGCGACGCATCGCCAGCGTGATGCGCGGCCAGCCGGGCACCCACCTGGGCCACCAGCTGTGGAACGAGCTCTCCGGGATCGAGTACCTGCTCACCGGCGCGCAGGGCGAGCAGATCCCGGAATGGATCATCCCCGGCGCGCAGGACGGGATCGAGCTGTGGGGCAGGATCGAGTCGCTGTTCCCGGAGCTGCGCCGGCGGGTCAAGCGCGACCTGCGCCACGGCAGCGAGGTGATGCCCTACGTCTACGGCCAGGGGATCTGCGCGGTGCGCGCCACCAGCGAGCGGGTCTCGGCCGAGCTGCGTCGCCGGCTGCAGCGGATCACCCAGACCGACCCGGCCTGGGCCGGCATACGCGAGCAGGCCGGACGCTCGCGGGGGCGCGGTGCGCCGGTGATCGTGCTCGGGCTGCGTGTCGAGAACCGCACGCTGGTCGACATCGCCGGCTTCTTCGGCGACGTGATCCGCATGGTGGCGCAATCCTGGCCCGGGGCCACGCTGGTGATCGACGGCCACAACGCGCGCGATGCCGCCGCCGGCGGCCGCGGCACCGCCGAGGCGGTGATCGAGAGCCACGGCGAGTCGCTGGCGCTGCACGCGCCGCTGCAGGTCGAGCGCGAGATCGCGAGCCGGCTGCGCGTGCTGAGTGCAGAGCTCGACGTCACCATCCTCGACACGCTGGGTGCGAGCATGGCCGCCAGCCTGTCCTGGACGCTGCTGTGCGACTGCTTCCTGTCGGTATGGGGCGCGAGCCTGGCGAAGTTCCGCTGGGTCTGCAACAAGCCCGGCCTGGTGGTCAGCAGCCAGGCCAACCTGCTGCACCGCGACGACCTGCACATCTACGACTCCCCGCGCAACATGGAGGCGCCGACGACGCTGCTGTTCGCCGACCCGTCCTGCGTGGTCGACGATCCCGATGCGCCGCGGCTGGTGCCGGTGTCGCTCGGCAACCCGTTCTTCGCCAATTTCTGCCTCGACCACGCCCGTGTGCTGGCGCAGTTCGGCGGCCTGCTGGAGCAGGTGATGGCCGGACGCGGCGGCCGCGCGCCCTGAGCCGGTGCGCCGATGCGGATCCGTTTCCTTCCGGCCCCGTGTTATGCCTAGAGTGCGTCTAGCGAAACGTTAGGCAACGGGCATGGTCTCCAAGATCGCGATCATCGGCGCCGGCTGGTACGGCTGCCATATCGGCTCGTCGCTGAAGACGCTCGGCTTCGACGTGACCGTGTTCGAGCAGCATCCCCGGCCGCTGCACGAGGCCTCGGGCAACAACCAGTTCCGGCTGCATCTGGGGTTCCACTATCCGCGCCACCACGGGACCCGGGTGCAGTCGCGCGACGGCTTCATGCGCTTCATGGAGCGCTACCCCTACCTCTCGCGCGAGGTCGAGGAGAACATCTACGCCGTGCCGCGCGCCGAGAGCCTGATCGACTTCTCGACGTACCGCCTGATCATGACCTCGACGGGCATCGAGTTCCGCGAGACCGGCGACAGCTCGGTGCCGATCCGCGAGGTCGCCGGCATGATGCTGACCAGCGAGCGGGTGCTGCTGATCGAGCAGTCGCGTCGCTACTTCCACGAGCAGCTCGGCGCCAGCCTGGTGCTCAACCACCGGGTCGCCGCGATCGAGAACGAGGTCGACTGCGTGCGCGTCGAGGGCGTGGCGTTCGACCTGCTGATCGATGCGAGCTGGGGGCAGCAGCTCGGCATGCCGATGCCGTTCTTCTACGAGCCGACCATCCTGCTCTATTACGAGACCGACGAGCCGTTTCCCGCCGTGACCTTCGTCGACGGCCCGCTCTGCTCGGTGTATCCGACCGAGGATCCGTCGATCTACACGCTGTCCTCGGTGCCGCACACGCCGCTCGGGCGCTACGGGGTGATCGAGGAGGCGCGTCGTGTGCGCGACAGCGTCTCGCTGGAGACGGTGGCCGCGAAGGTGGCTGCGATGGAGCAGCAGGTCTCGCGCTACCTGCCGACGTTCCGGGAGCATTTCCGTTTCGTCGGCCCGCAGATCGCGCTGAAGACCAAGCCGGTCGGCAACTTCGACGACCGTTCCTGCTCGGTATTCCGTCGCGGCCGCACCTTCCACGTCATGTCGGGCAAGATCGACACCATCTTCTTCGCGATGGAGCGCATCCTCTCCTTCATCGAGTCGTCGCAGTCGCGCGGCTTCTCGACCCTGGCCTCGCCGCTGCGCCAGGACATCGTCAACCGCAGCCTGATCACGCATGAGCAGTAGTACGACCGAGGCGGCGGAACTCGACCGCCGGAAGTCGGGCACCTCGGACGAGGATCCGGTGGCAACGCGCGACGATCGCCTCATCCTGCGCCTGCCCGACGGCGAGGTCGTGCTGCGGCAGCCGGACGGCACCCCGATCGTCGGCTTCCGTCCCGGCTGGCGCGCGCGCTTCCTGTTCGTCCATTTCAGGCCGGTCTACCTGCTCGAACTGGTCGACATGCACGGCAGCGAGGTGACCTGGTTCGTCAATGGGCAGGGGGAGCGCATCAACGATCAGGTCGCCAGCCTGCCGGACCAGGCACTGCGGTCGATCTCCGAACACGTCGCTGCCTGGATCGCGGATCCGCATTCGCGTGCGGCACAGGACGCCCGGGCAGCCTACACGCAGCTGAACCCCTCCACCCGCGCACAGATCCCGCTCACCGGCTTCCTCTCGGCCACCATCTTCGATCCCCTGGTCGTGGACGACGGCGTCGCCTTGCTGCGCGGCAGCTCCGGTGCCTTGACGCGGCTGAAGCTGCCGTCCGGAGTGCTGCCACCGCCGGTCCAGGCGCGGCTGCTGCACACCGGCTTCGCGCCGCTGTACGTCATCGAGTTCGCCACCGCGCAGCATGCGGCGGAGCCCTGGCTGGTGCATGCGGACGGCACCTTCCTGGGGACGTCGCTCGATGCGGTACCGCCGCCGCTGCTGGCGACGGTGCGGCGGCAGGGACTGGCGCGCCGGATCGCCCGGGAAGCATTCGCGACCGCCGCCGCGTCCCCTCCGGATGATCTCATGCTCCTCAGCTGGACCACGCGGATCGGCTTCGAGGCGCTGGCGCCGCGCCTCGATCCCGGGCCGGCCCTGGACAGGCTGCAGAGCCGGCTTGCCTTCGCAGCCGGCGGCCGTCGGCTGCAGGCCGTAGCGACGATCCATCCGCAGGCGGAGCCCGAGCGCTTCCGCCGCGTGTCCAGCGGCTGGTTCGTCGACGCCCACGGCTGCGCCTGGATCATCGGCACCTCGAGCGCCCTCGAGTTCGAGGTGCCGCAGCCATTGCGGGCGTTGCGGCTGCGCCTCGACATCGCGATGGTGCGCGACGGCACGCGCATGACCCTGAGCATCGAGGGCCGCATGATCAGCAGCAGCCTGCTCTGCCGGATTCAGAACCACGGCACCAGCCTGAGCTGCTTCATCCCGCCTGAGCTGGTGACGAGCGATCGGGTGCGGGTGGAGTTCTCATTCGACCCGCCGCTGCACGGGGCGCACGCCGCCTTCAGGCTCGACACGGCGTCGCTGTCCGCCGACGGCGAGGTGCCCGCGCCGGCGCCGGGTCAACCTGCCGATCACGAGCTGCTCGGGCACTTCGAGAGCCTGGGCGATAACTGCGAGCTGGGCTTCGCGCAGCGCCATTTCGCACTCGAGCCGATGAGCCTGTTTCGCTTCGCCGGGACGCGCGGCCTGACCAAGCTGATCCGGCTGATCGAGACCCGCTTCGAGGGATTGGGTGCCCCCGGCTCGTTGCGAAGCACCATAAATCTCTTCGACGGCCGGCAGGAATACATGATCTGGGCCGACGAGTGCGGCGTCTTCTATCATACGTGGCGCGATCCGGCCGATATCGCGGAGGCCGATCTGCTGGCGGAGAACGAGATCAAGCTCGCCTATCTCGGCCGCAAGATGATCGAGGATCTGGAGGATGGCGAGAAGATCTTCGTCTACAAGCGCAACGCGACGCGCGAGCTCGGCGAGATCCTGTCCCTGCACGCAGCGCTCGACCAGTACGGTCCGAACAAGCTGTTCTGGATCAGCCAGCTGGAGGACGGACGCCAGTCCTGCGAGGTCGAGTGGGTCGCGCCTGGTCTCCTCAAGGGCTACTGCGCCAGCTTCGGAAGGGCGGAGACGCCGCCGATCGAGGTCTGGCTGAAGCTCTGCCGCAACGCCTGGGGCAAGTTTTCCGAGCGATCAGGCGCGCCCGTCACCTCGGTCGCTGCGGCGGGGCTGGTGCCGACCGCTCCCGCGCCGGTGCCGGACGAGACGGCGCGCTTGCTCACGCGGCTGAAGAGGATGTTCGTCGCAGCCGGATCCGGCGGCCATGCGCCCTGATCTCCCGCCGCCGACCGGAGCCTGATCACGCATGACCGGTGAGGACGCGCTGATCGGGCATACTGGGTTCGTCGGCTCCAACCTGCTTCGCCAGCGCCGCTTCGCTGCCACCTTCAACTCCGGCAGCATCGGCGGGATCGACGGCCGCCGCTTCGACGAGGTGGTCTGCGCCGGCGTCGCCGCGGTGAAATGGTGGGCCAACCTCAATGCGGACGAGGACCGCGCGCGCATCGAGGCGCTGATCCGCCACCTCGAGACGATCACCGTCCGGCACTTCACCCTGATCTCGACCATCGACGTCTACGACCCGCCGCTCGGCGTCACCGAGCGCGATGCGCCGGTGCTGGAGGGGCTCCACGCCTACGGCCGCAACCGGGCGATGCTGGAGGGTTACGTGGCCGGACGGTTCGCGACCCACCAGATCGTCCGCCTGCCTGCGCTGTTCGGCCCGGGGCTGAAGAAGAACGCGATCTTCGACCTGATGCACGACAACCGCGTCGCCCTGATCAACCCGGCCTCCGCGTTCCAGTGGTATCCGCTCGACCGGCTGGCCGCCGACCTGCGCGTCGCGCGCGCGCACGGCCTGTCGCTGCTCCATCTCGCGACCGAGCCGGTGGCGATGGAGCAGATCCGCGCGCGCTGCTTCCCGGGCAGCGCGATCGGCGCCGAGGCGCCCTCGGCGCTCCGTTACGACATGCGCACCGTGCACGATGCGGCCTTCGGCGGCAGCGGCGGCTACGTGCTGGACCGTATCGCGGTGCTCGACGCGATCGACCGTTTCGTTGCGTCCGAGCGTCGCGGA
>CAXTOC010000156.1:0-6666 GCA_964245725.1 uncultured Acetobacteraceae bacterium
ACGTAGGACTGCCCTGGACCGCCCTGCCGGCTCGGATGCGCCTGCGCCGCCGCCTGGGCGAGCTGCTGCCTGAGCTCGGCCAGCTGCGCCTCGAGGCTGCGCACCGCCTGCTCGGCGCGCCGGGCGCGACGGCGCTGGCGCAGCTCGGCGAACCATATCGCCAGCGCGCCGACCAGGAAGAACACGACCGCCACCACCATCACCAGCACCGCCGGCGAGGTCTGGCGGCTGTAGCCGCCCGGCATCGAGATGGTGACGATCTCCTGGTTGTAGATGGCGAACACGACCAGGGCGGCCAGGAACGGCAGCGTGATGAGCAGGCGCAGCATTCCGGCACTCGTCTCCATCGCCCGGCGGACCGCGGACACAGCTCGAGAGTGCCGCATCCCCCGATCCTGCGCGAGTCCCTGCTGCCTCGCCGCTGCGGGCTTGCCCGCGGCAGGCGCGCATGGTCTCGTTCGCTGCGTCAGCCGGAGGATCGCATGAGCGAGATCGTCACGCTCGACCATGTGCGCGCCAGGGCGCGTGAGGATCCGCTCTGGGCGGTGATCGCGACCGCCGGGCGCGCGCAGCGGGTCGCCGAGATCTATCCGAGCCGCGATGCGGCCCTGGCCGACCGCAGCTGGCGCGAGCAGCAGGTGCGGGCCTACGCCCAGTTCCTGCGCACCGCCCGGCAGCCGCTGCCTCGCTACAGCGTGGCGCCGATCCGACGCAGCGACCTGCCGCGAAGCTGGACCCCGCTGCCCGCACTCGGCTTCCTGCGCGGCCGCTTCGTCTAGAGCACCATCCGATCGAACGGCATCGTCTGATCGGACGAAGATGCTCGTCGAGACAATCGGCTAGAGCTTGATCCGTGAGCCCAGGCGATCGGATCATGCTCCAGACGCGCCTCGCGGGGGCGCGCGGGCTGCTGTAGCGTGCCGCCGGCAGGACAACTCGGATGGGTCGCGCATCATGTCGGAGCGAACACAGGCCGCTGACCAGGTGCCGGCGCCGCCGCTGCTGCTCAACACCCAGTACGTCAAGGAGCTCTCGTTCCGGGTGCCGGGCGCGCCCTCGATCTACGCCAACCTGCCGGAGCGGCCGCACGTGGTGCTGGCGCTGGACGTGCTGGTGCGGCCGATCCCCGAGGGCACGCCGCAGCCGATCTTCGAGGTGACGCTGACGGTGCATTGCGAGGCGACGGTGAGCGCGCCGGAGGCGGGCGCGGCGCCGCCGCCGGTCGCCTACCAGATCGAGCTCGGCTATGCCGGGATCTTCACCCTGGCCCAGGTGCCGCAGGGCGCGCTGGAGCCGGTCCTGCTGGCCGAGTGCCCGCGGCTGCTGTTCCCGTTCGCGCGCAGCCTGCTGGCGGCGATCACGCGCGAGGCCGGCTTCGCGCCGGTGCTGCTGCAGCCGCTCGACTTCGTCGCCTTCTGGCAGAGCAAGCGCCAGCAGAACGCCCAGGCGGCGACCCAGGCGGCGGCCCAGGCGGCCACCCAGGCGGCAACGTAGACCGCGAGCCAGGCCTCCCGAGGTCGGATCCGTTGCGGAGACGATCCTTCATCATTACGGTCCGGTTCGCCAAAACTTGACGCTTCTGGTCGAGCCGATGCTAGTCTAGGCGCCGGCAACGGTATCCCGCAGGCGGAATGATCGTGAACGACCCCCGGATCGGTTCGCTTCCCGATCATGACCGCCATCCCGACCTGGTCAATCCCGATCTGGTCAATTACGAGCCAGTCCGACGCCGTGCCGCCTGGTCGATCTTCGATCCCGCCTGGTATCTCGCGCGCTACCCCGAAGCGGTCGAGCGCATGGCGCTGTCGGGCATCGCGGATGCGGAACAATTCTATCGCGAGCAGGGCGCGCAGCTCGGCCATTCGCCCAACATGTATTTCGACGAGACCTACTACCTGCGCGAGAACAACGATGTCGCGATGCATGTCGAGGCCGGATCGATCGCCTCGGGCTTCGCGCACTACTGCAGCGACGGCCACCGCGAGCGCTCGCCGCACTGGCTGTTCTCCGAGAAGTTCTATCGCACCGAGAACCCGGGCATCACCCGCGGCGTGCTGGACCGGCACGGCCTGGTCAACGGCTACGACCACTACCTCTCGCTCGGCGACCGCGGGTATCGCAGCGGACACTGGCTGTTCGACCCGGAGCTGTATCGCAACAACAAGACCGAGCAGGATCCGAGCCGCCCGGAGATCGGCGGATCGTTCGTGCAGTTCCTGGCCGGCGGCTGCATCTCCGGCACGCTGTCGCGGGTGTCGTGGTATTTCGACCCGTGCTGGTATCTCGAGAGCTATCCCGAGCTGCGCCAAGAGCTCGATGCCGGACGATGGAGCTGCGCGCTGCACCACTTCCTGTGCAATCCGACGCCGCAGCGCTACCAGGCGCTGCCGTGGTTCTGCGAGGCCTACTACGCCGAGACCTACCCGGACGTGCAGGATGCGGTGGATGCCGGGCGCTTCCGCAACGGCTACGAGCATTTCGTCAAGCATGGCGCGGCCGAGCGCCGCCGGCCGCATCCCGACATCGACCTGCTGCACTACTTCCTCAGCGGGCGCGTGCAGGCCGAGCTGGAAGGCGGCGCCTTCCGCGACGCCTTCGCGCACTGGCTGTCGCGGCTGAGCAGCGGCCAGCTCCGCCTCAGCATCGAGCCGGTCGCCGAGCCGCAATCCAAGCAGCTGTTCGCGCGCGTCGCCGACAGCATGCTGCCGCAGCTCGGCCGGCGCGGGCTCGACTTCACCGTCTCCGGCGTCGCCGAGCTCAGCGTCATCGTGGTGCTGCACAACCAGTTCGCGCTCACGATGATGGCGATGGCCTCGCTGCGCGCCAACTTCGCCGGCGCCATCGAGTTGATCCTGGTCGATAGCGGCTCGCACGACGACACCCGACACATCGAGCGCACCATCGCCGGCGCCAAGCTGATCCGATTCCCCTACAATGCCGGCTTCGTGGAGTCGTGCAACACGGCGCTCGCCCATGTCAGCGCGCCGGCGTTGCTGTACCTGAACAACGATCTGCTGCTCGGTCCCGATGCCTGCAGGATCGCCCTCGATCGGCTGTTCTCCGCACCCGACATCGGCGCGGTGGGCGGCAAGCTGATCCGCACCAACGGCCAGCTGCAGGAGGCCGGCTCGATCATCTGGCGCGACGGCACCACCTTCGGCTACCTGCGCGACGGCGACCCGAACGCGCCCGAGGCGAACTTCGTGCGCGAGGTCGATTACTGCTCCGGCGCCTTCCTGATGCTGCGCAGCGAGGAGGTGCGCGGCCTCGGCGGCTTCGACGACGACTACCGGCCGGCCTACTACGAGGAGGCGGACCTCTGCGTGCGGCTGCGCAAGTCGGGCTGGCGGATCCTCTACGACCCGGCGGTGCTGATCCAGCACTTCGAGTACGGCTCCGCCGACGCCACCGCCTCGAGGCGGCTGATGCAGCGCAACCACCGCATCTTCGTCTCCAAGCACCTGGACTACCTGCGCTACCAGCATCCCCCGGCGCGACGGCATGCGGTGCATGCACGCTCGCCCAGGCCGCATGCCCCGGCGGTGCAGGCCCATGCGGCACCTGCGCCGGCCAGTGCGCCCCTGCGCATCCTGTTCATCGAGGATTGCATCCCGCTGCGCCGCCTGGGTGCCGGCTACGTGCGCTCGAACGACATCATCCACGCGATGAGCGGGCTCGGCCACCTGGTCAGCGTCTTTCCGATCTACAAGGCGACGGCGAGCCCGATCGAGATCTACCGCGACATGCCTCAGACCGCCGAGGTGCTCTACGAGCGCGGCATGGAGGTGCTGGCCGACTTCATCGCCGAGCGGTCGGGCTACTACGACATCGTCTGGGTCGGGCGGACGCACAATCTCGTGCGGCTGCTGCCGATCCTGGAGGACGGCTCGGCGGCGCTGCCCTCGCACGGCTTCGTGCTCGACACCGAGGCGGTCGCCGCACCCCGGCAGGCCGCGCAGAGCCGCGTGCTCGGGCGGCCGTTGACGGCGAGCCTCGAGCAGGCGCTGCGCGCCGAGCTGGCCTGCGCCTATTTCTGCCAGAAGATCATCGCCGTGAACGCCTACGATGCCGAGCTGGTGCGTCTCGCCGGGCACCGCAACGTGGCGGTGCTGGGGCACATGAAGCAGCCCTGCCCCACGCCGTCGAGCTGGAGCCAGCGGCGCGACCTGCTGTTCCTGGGCGCGATCCACGATCCCGGCTCGCCCAACCACGACAGCCTGGAATGGTTCACCCAGTCGGTGCTGCCGCTGCTCGAGGGCAGGCTGCCCCCCGATGCACGCTTCACCGTGGCCGGCTTCGTGCGGCGCGGCATCGACCTCTCCGAGCTTGGACGGCACCCCAGGGTCGACCTGATCGGGCCGGTCGACGACCTCGCCACGCTGTACGACAGCCACCGGGTGTTCGTCGCACCCACCCGCTTCGCCGGCGGCATCCCGTTCAAGGTGCACGAGGCCGCCAGCTACGGCCTGCCGGTGGTGGCCACCGACCTGCTGTGCCGTCAGGTCGGCTGGAAGCCGGGAGCGGAGATCATCTCCGGCGGCAGCGACGATCCGCGGCAGTTCGCCGACGGCGTCGTCGCCCTCTACGAGCAGGTCGAGACCTGGAACACCGTGCGGCGCGGCGCGCTCAACCGGTTGCACCAGGAAAACAACCCCGCCGGCTATGTCGACAGCCTGCGGCACATCCTGCACGATGTGGCGACCGGAGGATTTGCCCCGGTCCCATAGCCAAGGCGTGCCGTCATGATCTCCAGGGCGCTGGACCTTATCGACGCGACCATCGAGCCGAGCGTCGGCCGGCTGTTCGACCTGCTGCGCATCCCGAGCATCTCGACGCAGCCGGATCATGCCGCGGAGTGCAGGCGTGCCGCCGAGTGGCTGTGCCGCGACCTCGCGAGCCAGGGCTTCACGGCCTCGGTGCACGAGACGCCGGGCCACCCGATCGTCGTCGCGCACGAGCTGTCGTCGCGCAGCGGGCCGCACGTGCTGTTCTACGGCCACTACGACGTCCAGCCCGTCGACCCGCTGTCGCTATGGGACACCGCACCCTTCGAGCCCACGCTGCGCGAGGATCCGGCCCGCGGGCGCAAGATCATCGTCGGGCGGGGCGCCTCGGACGACAAGGGCCAGGTGATGACCTTCCTGGAGGCGTGCCGGGCGCTGCGCGCCACGCTGGGCGAGCTGCCGCTGCGCGTCTCGGTGATCATCGAGGGCGAGGAGGAGAGCGGCGGGGCCAACCTGATGCCGTTCCTGCAGGCCCACGCCGAGGAGCTGCGCTGCGACGTGGCGCTGATCTGCGACACCGGCCTCGCCGCCGACGGCGTGCCCGCCATCACCACCATGCTGCGCGGCCTGGTCGGCGAGGAGGTGGTGATCACCGCCGCCGACCGCGACCTGCATTCCGGGATCTTCGGCAACGCCGCGCGCAACCCGATCCAGGTGCTGGCCGGGATCATCGCCGGCCTGCGCGATGCCGAGGGCCGGGTCACGCTGCCGGGCTTCTACGACGGCGTGCGCGACCTGCCCGACGCGGTCCGTGCCGCCTGGCGCGCGCTCGGCCTCGCCGACGCGCTGGTGCTGGGCGCGGTCGGGCTGTCGGTGCCGGCGGGCGAGAGCGGCTACAGCGCGCTGGAGCAGACTTGGTCGCGTCCGTCGTGCGAGATCAACGGCATCTCCGGCGGCTACCAGGATGCCGGCTTCAAGACCGTGCTGCCAGCCCAGGCCTCGGCCAAGATCTCGTTCCGGCTGGTCGCCGGCCAGGATCCGGAGACGGTGCGTGCGAGCTTCCGCGACTACGTGCGCGGCCGGCTGCCGCCCGACTGCCGGGCCTCGTTCAGCTCGCATGGCGGCTCGAAGGCCAGTGCCGTGCCCTTCGAGGGCGCTGCGCTGCGCGTGGCCCTGGCCGCGCTGAGCGAGGAGTGGGGCAGGCCGGCGGTGACGATCGGCTCCGGCGGCTCGATCCCGGTGGTCGGCGAGCTGCAGGAGGCGCTGGGCGTGGATGCGCTGCTGGTCGGCTTCGGGCGCGACGACGACCGCATCCACTCGCCCAACGAGAAGTACGACCTCGACAGCTTCCACCACGGCATACGGTCCTGGGTGCGCATCCTGCACGCCCTGGCGGAGGCACCGCCTGAGACGATCTGGGGCTAGTCCAGTCCGGCATCGTCGGCCGCGGTGCCGACCTCGACGATGCCCTCGATCTCGCTGAGCCTGGCGAGCAGTTGCGACACCGGACGCTTGCCCTTGACCTGCATGCGCAAGCTGACCACGCCGCGGGCGGAGCGCGGCGGCAGCTCCACACCCTCCAGGTCGGCTGCGTCCTCGGCCGCGTCGCGGCTCAGGGTCCCGGTCTCTTCGCGGTCCAGCCGCACGTGGTCGACGGTGAAGCGGAGCTCGGTGCACCGGATCAGGATGGTGCGAAGCAGTCCGCGGCCGTCCTGGTAGGAGATGTCGATGTCCGTCGCCATGCGACGCGTCGAGGCGCGCGGCAGGTACTGGACCAGCCTGGGGAACAGGAACATGATGATGAAGTGGCCGGCGGTGGTCGCCACCGCGAGCAGCGGCAGCCCGGCGCCGCAGGCCATGCCCAGCGCCGCGGTGAGCCAGAACGAGGCCGCCGTGGTCAGCCCGCGCACCAGGTCGCGCCGCATGAAGATCACGCCGCCGC
>CAXTOC010000157.1:0-6653 GCA_964245725.1 uncultured Acetobacteraceae bacterium
CGCATCCGCCGTACATGCCGACGGCGCCGCGTCGGGCTTCACCTCGTAGGACACCCGGACGTCGCGCGTCGGCATGTACGGCGGATGCGCGGGCTGTGCCCGCGACGAAGCGACCGCGCCGAGCGACAGCGGGACGCCGATCGACAGCGTGGCGAGGCAGGAGGTCAGGCTGGGGCGGCGCATGGCATGGATCTCGATCTGCTACGGCTCGCAGGTGGAACCGCCGCGCGCGGCTGTCAACGCCGGCGTCCCGACGCGACCCATGCGCTCGATCTCGTCGCGGATCGCGTCGTCCCCCACCGCCCAGCGTCCCGGCCGCGCGGTCGCGGCGTCGAGCAGCGTCAGGTAGCGCGCCCGCGGCAGCTCGACCGCGCCGAACTGCGCCAGGTGCGCGGTGATGAACTGCGTGTCCAGCAGGGTGAAGCCGCCCAGCCGCAGCCGCCCCACGAGGTGCGCCAGCGCCACCTTGGACGCGTCGCGCCTGCGGCTGAACATGCTCTCGCCGAAGAACGCGCCGCCGATCGCCAGGCCGTACAGGCCGCCGCAGAGCGCGCCGTCGCGCACGCACTCGACGCTGTGCGCGTGGCCCTGACGGTGCAGCGCGAGGAACAACGCGCGGATCTCGCGGTTGATCCAGCTCTCCTCGCGGCCGGGAGCGGGCTCGGCGCAACCGTCGATCACCGCCTCGAAGTGCCTGTCCACGACGACCCGGTACTCCGCCGACAGCACGGTGCGTCGCAGCCGGCGCGGCAGGTGGAAGCCGTCCAGCGGCAGGATGCCGCGCTGCTCCGGATCGAGCCAGAACAGGTCCTGACCGTCCCGGGTCTCGGCCATCGGGAACAGTCCGCTGCGGTAACGCTGCAGCATGACCGCGGTGCTGACCTCGGCGCGTCGTCTGAACATGTCCGCAGGTTGCTTTTCTGCCGCTCGTGACGCAACCGAGGAAGCGCGCGTCGGCGCTCGAGGCGCGCGGGGCGGTTGACAGGTGGCATCGGAACGGGCGGAACCGGGCGCGGCGAAAGGCGGCCTCATGCAGCTCGATCTGGCGACACCTGTCCGTGACGACACCCTCGGCCACCGCGCACCGACGCGGCGCGGCCGCTGGCCGGGCGGACACCGATGCGGATGACGCTGGTCTTCACCGCGTTCGCGGCGCTGGCGGCCCTGGCGGCGCTGCTGCTGCCGCACCTGGCGCGCGGCCTCGGGCTCGACATGATGCTGATCTACCTGCTGCTGGCGGTGGTGTCCGGCCTATTCGGGCTCCTGCGCTAGGACCCCGGACTGCCGCCGACGCTCAGGCCGCGGCCGGCTTCTGCGCCAGGCCGGCGCGGATGGTCTCGACCGCCTCGCGCACCAGCGAGGGTTCGTGGTCGCGCTCGAGCCTGCGTATGGTGAAGTGCGCCCGCGCCAGCGCCCGGTAGTGCGCGAGGAAGGCCGCGTTGAGCGAGGCGCCGCACAGCGCCCCGGCCACCGGCATCATCTGCAGCGACACCTTGCGCGACAGCGCGAGGCCGTAATGCGACGACACCTCCGAGAGCAGCATCACCACCGGGCGGCCGCGCAGCACGGCACGGGCGGAGAAGTAGCCGAGCTCGCTCTGCTCCTCGCCGTCATGGAACGAGCGCAGCGCGAACACCTCCAGGCAGGCGCGCCGGCCTTCCGGCTCGGACAGGTCCTCGCCCTCCTCGCGCGCGATGCGGGCGATCTCGCGCATGATGGTCAGGGTGGTGAAGCCGATGTCCGGGATCAGGCCGGACAGGCCGGCGAAGCCGCCGACCGCGCCCGATGCGGTGACCGCGGCCTGGATGACCAGATCGCGCCAGCGTCGGTCCGGGGGCGCGTGCTCGCCCGGCATCGGCGTCGCGGCCGGACTCTTCAGCCCGATCACGGCGACGTCGAAGGCGCGCACGATGGCGCTCTCGCCGATCCCCTGCAGCTTGATCTGCAGCGTCGGCGCCATGCCGATGCCGCGCAGGCCGAGCCGGGTCACCTGGCCGACGGCGCCGCCCATCAGGTCGGCGAGCCGGACCAGCATGCCGCGGCCGGTCTCGACCTGCCCCAGCGCGCGCTCCAGCGCCGAGAGCGACGCCTCGCTCAGCGCCCGACCGTCCGGGACCAGCGAGGTCAGCTCGGTTCGTGGGGATCCCGAACCCGTGGCTCCCGAACCTGTGGCGGCGCTCATCGCGATCTCCTGTTGCCGGACGCCTAACGCGTCAGCGGAGGTCCGGCTTCACGTCGGAGAGCGATGACGATAGGCGCACAGGGGAGAGGCCCAGGGAGGAGAGCTTCAGGCGGCGTCGGCGTCGGCGGCCGGATTGGCGGCGAGCTTCTGGGCCACGTGCATCAGCACCGTGCGGTCCTCGGGCGGGCAACGTCGGAACAGGCGCAGCAGCGACATCTCCTCGGCCGACAGCACGCTGTCGGTGGCGAGGCCCTCCCAGCCCTCCTTGAGCATGCTGACCGACACCCCCAGCGCTTCGGCGATGCGCCGAAGCTTGCCGCTCATCTGCCCGGCCCGCCCGGTCTCCCACTGCGCGACCGCGCTGCGCGACACGCCGGTGGAGACGGCAAGCGTGTCCTGGGTCAGTCCGCGCGCGCGGCGCAGGGTGCGGATACGGCTGCCGATGGTCACCGCCGGGCTGTCATCGGCAGAGACGCCGCGTATCGCGACCGGGGCCTGCGCCGGGGCGAGCGGCACGTGCGCGCCGAGGTGATCGGCCATGAGTTCGGGCGCACGGTTGGCTGTCTGGTCGCGGGCGCAGCCTGGAGCGTGCATCAAAAACCGCCGATCATCTCGTTTCGGGTACAGGCACATACCTCGGACTGGCGGCCAGCTCGGGTCACAAAATGTTGAGACTGCCGATTTACGATTTACTAACGTTTTCATATCAGGGTGTTGCGGCCGGATTCAGTGCGCGAGCGGCGGGAACCGGAACGCCGCAGCCGGCTTGATATCGGCAGATCCCGACACCGCCGCCACGCGCACCGACCATATGCCCTGCAACCCTAGCTGGAGTCGCACTTCATGGCCTTCCGTCCTCTCCGTGCGACCGCGCCGGGTCTCGGCCTCGCCGCCGCCATGTTGCTGATCGGCCTCGGGGCCGCACCGGCCTCGGCGCAGGCGCTTCGTGCTTCCTCGTCGAACTCGCTCGCGGCCGGTGCCACCGCCGACCGCAACTCGACGCCGACCTCCTCGACCACAGGCCTGCCCGGCGCCACCGCGCGTCAGACCACCTCGACCGGAACCGGCTGGCGCTCGCCGGTCAGCATCCTCGGCATGCCGCTGCGCGTCGCCGCGCCGGTGACGCCGTCGTACAACAACACCGCCGCCTACAGCACCTTTGCCGGCCAGCCGGAGAACGGCAAGGACGCGGTGCTGCAGCAGAGCATCGACGGCGCGCCCTAGCAGCACGGCAGCTGCCCGGCGGCGTGCCCGTCAGCTCCAGCCGCCCATGCCGGCGATCGCCTGCCAGTGCGCGTGCGAGACCGGCACCACGGAGAGCCGTGGCTGACGGATCAGCGCCAGCCCGGCGAAGCTCGGTTCGGCACGAAGCTCGGCCAGGCTGACCGGCCGCGCCAACCCGCCGCGGGCGCGCATGTCGACGCAGACCCAGTCCCCGGACGCGGCGGTGGGGTCGGGATAGGCCTCGCGCGCCACCTCGACCACGCCCACGATCTGCCTGCCGACGCCGGAGTGGTAGAAGAAGGCGAGGTCGCCGCGTCGCATCGCCATCAGGTTGCGCTTCGCCTGATGGTTGCGCACCCCGGTCCAGGGCTCGGAGTCGCGCTGCAGCTGCTGGTCCCAGGAGAACGCGTCGGGCTCGGACTTCACCAGCCAGCGGCCGGAGTCGCTCACTCGGCGAGCGCGCCGTCGCGGAACACGGTGCGAAAGCCGCGTATCACCGTGCTCTCGAACAGTTCCGCCCTGGCGTAGGGGTCGCTGGCGGCGAAGCCCTCCGCCTCGGCCCGATCCGCGACGTCGATCACCAGCAGGCTGCCGCAGGAGCGGCCGTCGAGGTCGAGCAGCGGACCGGCATGGACCACCTTCTCGACGTAGCGCTCCAGGTAGGACAGGTGGCTCTCGCGCACCGCGAGCCGGGTTTCCAGCAGGCCAGGCTTGTCGGTGCAGGTGATGGCGAACAGCATGACGGTCTTCCCCGTTGCGCGTGCGTGTGCTGAGGCGGGATCATGATAGGATCAGCCCTTGCCGCGGGACAGGGGCGCTCTATCCTCTGTCCTTCCGCTGGCGCTACGTCTCGCCTGCTTCGTCACCCCTGGGGTCCGCAGCCTTGGATGTTACGCCGACATTCGCCAAGCCGCGCGCCAGAGCCGCCGGCGGCTTCCTGCACCGGTTCGCCAACCCGGGCCGGTTCCTGCGCCTCGCGGCGCGGGTGCAGCCGTGGCTCACCGTCACGGCGCTGATCCTGACCGGATGGGGACTGGCCTGGGGGTTGTTCTTCTCGCCGGCGGACTGGCAGCAGGGCGACGCGGTGCGGATCATGTACGTGCACGTGCCGGCGGCCTGGCTTGCCTCCGCGGGCTACGCGGCACTCGCCGTCTGCTCGGCGCTGTCGCTGGTCTGGCGGCATCCGCTGGCCGACCTGGCGGCGGCCGAGATCGGTCCGGTGGGCGCCGCCATCACCGCGATCTGCCTCGCGTCGGGCTCGCTCTGGGGCAAGCCGATGTGGGGCGCATGGTGGGTCTGGGACGCCCGGCTGACCTCGGTGCTGGTGCTGTTCTTCCTCTATCTCGGCCACGTGGCGCTGATGCGCGCCTTCGACGAGCCGCAGCGCGGCGCCCGCGCGGCGGCGATCCTGGCGCTGGTCGGCGCGGTCGACCTGCCGATCATCAAGTTCAGCGTGCAGTGGTGGAACACGCTGCACCAGCCGGACAGCATCACCCTGACCGGCGCTCCGACCATGTCGCTGTCGATGCTCTGGCCGCTGCTGGTCGCGACCCTCGGCTTCAGCCTCGGCTTCGCCGCGATCGTCACCGCGCGCCTGCGCGCCGCGGTGATGGAGCAGAAGCTGCGCACGCTGCTGCTGGGACGCAGCGTCGGACAGCCGGGCCGGGAGGCCATGCCATGACCCACCTGCCCTTCATCGCCGCCGCCTACGGCCTGACCCTGGCGCTGGCCGCATGGCTCGGCGTGGGTGCGGCGCTGCGCCTGTCGCGGGCGCGGAACCGGCTCGCCGCCGTCGAGTCCGGATCGGGCAGGCGGACCGCGCGGCCACGCGGAGGCGCGGGATCGTGACCCGCAAGTCGCGCCGGCTCTGGCTGCTGGTGAGCTGCGGGCTCGGGCTGGGTTCGGCGACGGCCCTGGCGCTCGACGCGTTCAGCGCCAACATCGTGTTCTTCATGGCCCCCTCGCAGCTGATGACGCAGAAGCCCCTGCCGGGGCGCACCATCCGGCTGGGCGGGATGGTGGTGGCGGGTTCGCTGCGCGAGGAGCACCGTCAGGGCGAGCCGGTGGCGCGGTTCTCGGTGACCGACGGACAGACCGCGGTGCTGGTGCGCTACGTCGGCGTGCTGCCGGACCTGTTCCGCGAGGGGCAGAGCGTGGTCGCACTCGGCGCGCTCGACGCCGACGGCAGCTTCAGCGCCTCGGAGGTGCTGGCCAAGCACGACGAGACCTACATGCCCAAGGAGGTGGCGGCGGCGCTGCGCAAGTCGGGCAAGTGGGACCCGCGTTTCGGCCCCGCCCCTTCGGCGGCGAGCTGGGATCGCATGACCGGCGTGTCGGCCGCGACGAGCACCGCCGTCGCCACCGCGCGGGGCAGCTGAGCGATGAGCCCGGAGCTCGGCCGCTTCGCCCTCGCCCTGGCCTGCTGCCTGGCACTCGCCCAGGCGGTGCTGCCGATCATCGGCGCCGGCCGCCGCGACATCCGCCTGATGGCGACCGCTCCCGCGCTGGCGTTGGGACAGCTCGCTGCGCTCGTGGTGTCGTTCGCCTGCCTGGCGCACGCCGCGGTCACCGACGACTTCTCGGTGCAGAACGTCTCCGAGAACAGCGCCCTGGCCAAGCCGCTGCTCTACAAGATCACCGGGATCTGGGGCAACCACGAGGGCTCGATCCTGCTCTGGGCGCTGATCCTGGGGCTGTGCGGCGCCGCTGTCGCCGGCTTCGGGCGCAACCTGCCGGCGGCGCTGCGCGCCCGGGTGATCGCGGTGCTCGGCGGCGTCGCGGCAGGCTTCGAGCTGTTCTGCCTGCTCACCTCGAACCCGTTCGACCGCGTCTGGCCCGCACCCTTCGATGGCAACGGCATGAACCCGCTGCTGCAGGATCCCGGCCTCGCCTTCCACCCCCCGATCCTCTACACCGGCTATGTCGGCTTCGCGGTGCCGTTCGCCTTCGCCGTCGCCGCCCTGTTAGAGGGCCGGGTCGACGCGGCCTGGGGGCGCTGGGTGCGGCCCTGGGCGCTCGCCGCCTGGTGCTTCCTGACCTGCGGCATCGCACTCGGCTCCTGGTGGTCGTACTACGTGCTCGGCTGGGGCGGCTACTGGTTCTGGGATCCGGTGGAGAACGCCTCGCTGCTGCCCTGGCTGACCGGCACCGCGCTGGTGCACTCCGCGGTGGTGGTCGAGAAGCGCGAGGCGATGAAGATCTGGACCGTGCTGCTGGCGATCGGCACCTTCTCGCTGTCGCTGTCCGG
>CAXTOC010000158.1:0-6615 GCA_964245725.1 uncultured Acetobacteraceae bacterium
GCCGGCCTTCATCGGGAAGTCGGTGCGGGGCAGGAAGACGGTGTCGCGCCAGTCGCGTGCGGGTTCGGAAGCCATGGTGGCGGGGCTGTAGCGAAGGATGACGCGCGAACCAATCTCCGTCGCCCCCGCGCCGGGCGGCACCCACCCCCCCAAGGGTATCTGCGGCGCCTCTAACCGGCGCAGCGGCGCCAGCACCGGCGGCTCCGGCACCGCGCGCGCCCCCTGCGGTCTGGCGGGCAGGGCCGGCGGCGGTGCCGCGACCAGGCGCTCGGCATCGGCCCACATTGCCGCGCGCAGGGCGGGCGTCTGCCACAGCACGCGCGCCACCCGCAGGCTGTCCACGTTCAGCGCCAGCGCCAGCACGACGCCGAAGATGATCATGACGTACTGGCTCAGCCGCTTGTAGATGCCGCTCACCCGGTCCATCGCGTCGTTGAACCACTGCTCCAGCCTGGCGCGGAACGCGTCGACGTCGCGGCCGGCGTCGCGCAGGAACATGGACAGTGTCTTCTTCAGGTCGCCCTCGGGAAGTCCCGCCACGCTGTGCTCGGCCTGGGTGAAGACCGGGGCATCGGAGCCGTCCCGCAGCGTCTCCAGCAGCGCCAGCGAGAAGGTGCGCGCCGGGATGTAGGAGGGCAGCCTCGAGGGGGTGCCTCGCATCAGTGGGTGCGTCGACACGGCCAGCACGCGCTGCAGCACCGCCTGCTGCGGCGTCGGGATGCCCTGCGGGTTGCCGGCGACGAGCTTCGCCAGGCGCTCGGCGGCACTCTCGCCCGGTGCCGAGGTGAAGTGCGCACGCAGGAAATCGCGGGCGTCCACCCATCGGAAGGAGGCCGTGCTGCTGTTGTCGAGGATGACGTCGAGCCCCTTGGCGAGGTAGGTGCCGCGCCAGGCGAAGATCCCGGCGATGACTTCCTGCACGCCGCTGGCGATCAGCGCGAGCAGGAAGTAGGTGAAGACCAGCGCGATGATCACGTCGAGGACGCTGCTCAGGTTCATGTCGCCGCTCCGCACTTGTTGCAGCATCGTACAGGAACCCAAACCGGATCATGGCGAAATCCTCGAGAGCGGATCGGGGGATGGCAGCCGGTCGCGGCTCCGTCGCTTGATGGGGCGCCCGCGGGCGACCATATCCGGATCGGTCCGCCATGCCGCCGACGGTCGCGGCGCCCGGCTCGCGACGTCTCACCGACAAGGCTGTGCTCCATGACCGAGGCCGAGATCCTGCAGCAGCTGACCGAGATCTTCCGCGAGACCTTCGGCGACGACACCCTGGTGCTGAAGCACGAGACCACCGCCCAGGACATCGAGGACTGGGATTCGTTCAACCAAATCAACATCCTGGTCGCAACCGAGATGCGGTTCGGGATCAAGTTCCAGACCGCGGAGACCGGGAACCTGAAGGATGTCGGCCACCTGGTCGCGATCATCGAGCGCAAGCTGGCGGCATCGAAGCGCTGACCGCCGTCCCCAGGGCTGCCGGCCCTGCCAGAGAGCAAGGTTGCCCCTCGACCCCTTGATCATGAGCATCGGGGTCTGGGGCCTGCGGCCCCAGCGGGTCAAGGGCGGAGCCCTTGGCTTGCTTCGTCCCCAGCATGCTAGAGGAGTGCGAGGGCCTGCGATCTCGTTTCGACCTCGCCGCGCGCGCGGTTCGGCTCGAAGACGAAATGCTCGCCCGGCACCGTCCTGAACGCCGTGCCAAGCCCGTTGATCGTCTCGGCGCCTCCGAGATAGAGCAGACCGCCCGTGGTCAGGCGCGAGGCGAGCATGTCGAGCACGCGCGCCTTGGTCGGTGCGTCGAAGTAGATCAGCACGTTGCGGCAGAAGATCACGTCGAAGCGGCCGAGCGACGACGGGTCGCTGAGCAGGTTCCACTCCCTGAACTCCGCCATGTCGCGAATCGGCCTGATCAGCCGCCAGCCATCCGCCTCCTTGGTGAAGTACTTGACCAGCATGCGTGCCGGCAGGCCGCGTTGCACCTCGAACTGGGTGTAGGAGCCCGCGCGCGCGCGCGCGAGCGTGGCCCGGGCGATATCGGTGCCGAGGATCTGCACTGGTCGTCCCTTCAGCGCCGGTCCCATCTCGCTGACCAGCATCGCCACCGAGTAGGCTTCCTGTCCGGTCGAGGCGGCGGCGGACCAGATGCGCAGCGGCAGGCCGGCCGCTCGCTCCGCATGCAGCCGCGGCAGCCCGCGGATCCGCAGGTGCTCGAACGGCTTGGCATCGCGAAAGAACAGCGTCTCGTTGGTGGTCAGGGCCTCGACCACCTCGTCCTGCAGCGCCCGGTCCGTGCGAAGCCTCGGGATCAGTGCCGTGTAGTCGCGCACGCCGAGACGACTGGCGAGTGCGGCGAGGCGGGTCTCGACCAGATAGGCCTTCTCCGGACCGAGAGCCAAGCCAGACCGCAGCTTCACCAGCGCGGCGATCTCAGCGAAGGCGCTCATGATCGGCGCCCCAGCAACTGCATGACCTTGGCCGCGAGCTCCTGGATCGGCATGACGGCGTGGCAGAGGCCCGCGCGCGCGACGGCGCCCGGCATGCCCCAGACGACGCTGCTCGCTTCATCCTGCGCCAGGATGCAGCCGCCTGCCTCCAGGAGCGTCTGGCTGCCGCGCAGGCCGTCCTGCCCCATGCCGGTGAGGATGACCGCGAGCACCCGTCCGGCGCAGGCGGCCGACGCGCTGCGCAGCATCGGATCGACGGCCGGGCGGCAGGAGTTCTCCGGGGCATCGTCGGTGAGGCGGGCGCGCAGGCCCTGGTCGGCGGCCTGGATCGTCAGGTGCCGATCACCGGGCGCGATCAGGATGCGATCGGGCAGCAGCCGCTCGTTCTCGCCCGCTTCCTGACAAGGACGCGCGCCGAGTCGGTTGATATGCTCGGCGAGGCTGCGCGTGAACAGCGGCGGCATGTGCTGGGTCACGATGATCGGCACCGGCAGCGGCTTGGTCAGCGCCCGGAAGAAGGAGAACAGCGCCTGCTGGCCGCCCGTGGAGCTGCCGACCGCGAGCAGCAGCGGCGACCGGCTCGGCGCCGGGCGCAAGGCGATGCCGTTCCCCGGAGCGGGGGCGGACGCGCCGACGCTGCCGGAGGTCACCGACGGTCTCGCGCCATGGCTGCCGCCGTGGCGTCGCAACTTCGCCTGTCCCTTGACCTTCGCCAGGATCTCGCGCGCGAAATCTTCCGTCTGCCGCGCCGCCGGCTTGGGCACGTAGTCGGCGGCTCCGGCCTGCAAGGCCTGCATCGCGATCGCGCCGCCCACCGTGGTGAGGGCCGACGCCATGATGACGCGCACGCTGGGGTCGATCCTGAGCAGCAGCGGCAGCGCCGTCAGGCCGTCCATCACCGGCATCTCGACGTCGAGCACGACGACGTCTATGCCGCCGCGCTTGAGGATCTCGGCAGCCTTCTCGCCGTCCGCGGCGAGGCCCGCGATCTCGATGCTCGGATCGCTGCGCAGGATCCGCGAGATCGCGGAGCGGATCGTGAAGGAGTCGTCGCAAACCAGCACGCGAACCGGTGCGATCGCGCCATTAGGATCGATGTGGTTCATGATGCTCAATCGCTCGGGTGCAGCAGACCAAGCTGCTCCAGCTTGCCGAGCAGGATCGCGTCGTCGAACGGCTTCATGATGTACTCCTGCGCGCCGGCTGCCATGGCCGAGACGATGAAGTCGGGCTCGTTCTCGGTCGTGCACAGGATCACCAGCGGCTCCTCGGCACCGAACTCGCGTCGCAGTGCGTTGAGGCATTCGATGCCGTTCATGATCGGCATGTTCCAATCCAGCAGCACCGCGTCCGGGCGCTGCTGCCGGACATGCCGCAGCGCCTCGGCGCCGTCGCACGCTTCATCGACGCCGAATCCTGCCTGCTCGAGGATGCGGCGCGCGATCCTGCGCACGACGCGGCTGTCATCGACCACCAGGACGCGCCCGGCGCTACTCGCCACCGGCGGAGCTGTGCACGCATCCATCATGCGGCCGCCTTGTCCAGGAAGAGCAGCCGGCTGATGTCGAGCACCACCATCAGCCGCCCGGGCAGGCGGAAGATGCCGCGGCCGAACTCGATCCACGCCGCACCCAATGTCGGCGGCGGTGCTTCGAGCTCGTTCACGTCGAGCGTCAGCACCTCGAGCGCCTGGTCGACGAGCAAGGCGTAGCCACCGCCCGCTTCCTCGCAGACGACGGCGATCGGCTTGCTGCCGGTCGCGGCCGGCGGCAGCGAGAGGCGCCGGCGCAGGTCGATGGCGGTGACGATCCGGCCGCGCAGGTTGATGTTGCCGGCGATCTCCGGCGGCGACAGCGGGATGCGGGTGACGACGCTGTCGCAGATCACGTCGCGCACGGCGAGCACCGGCACGCCGCAGAGCTGTCCGTGCACCATCAGGGTCAGGAAGCCCTGTTCGCACTTCTCCGGACCGAGAGCGTCGGCATCGACTTGGCTTTTCATGGTCACGGGGTCCCGGTCAGGCGGCCACTTGATGCGACAGGCACTGCTCAAGGCTGTTCAGCAGGGCCTCGCGCTCGAACTTGCGTATGTAGTCGGTGAAGCCGGCATCGCGGCCGGCCTGCACGTCGTCCGACCCGCTCAGGGCGAGCATCGGCAGGTCGGCCCAGCTTCCGCCCTCGCGCACCTTGCGGGCGAAGCTGTAGCCGTCCATCCCGGGCATCTCAATGTCGGAGACGATCGCATCGAAGCGGCGGCCGGCCTCGCGCATCGCCAGCGCCTTCTCGGCAGTGCCCGCGGTGGTGACCTCGTATCCGGCGGCCGACAGGCTGGGGACCAGCAGGTTGCGGAAGAAGTCGCTGTCCTCGACCACGAGCACCCGGGACCGGCTCTTGCGTGAGGCGGTGGTGGGCTGGAACCAGCTCCGCGAGGCCTGCGTCAGCCAGTAGCCGGCATCGACGATCTCGGTGGCGCGGGCGCCGATGATCGCGGTGCCGAGCAGGCCGGCGCGGTCGCTGGCGATCTCGATCTGCATGTCGTCGCTGACGACGTCCAGGATCTCGTCGACCATCAGGCCGATATGCTGGTCGCCGTCGCTGATCACCAGCACCGGCTGGATCTCGCTCGCCTGGTTGATGTCCGGATCGAGTGCCACCAGCGGCATCAGGCCCCCGCGATATTGCGTCACCAGGCGCGAGCCGGTGAGCTCCAGCCGGGCGCGGGGGATCATCTCCAGTCGGGCGATCAGCGCCAGCGGCAAGGCCTTTTGCGCGCCGCCGCCGGCGCGGACCAGGAGCAGGTCGCGACGCTCGTCCTCCGCCGCTGCGGTCTCGATCTGGCGCGCACTGGCGTCGGCGCCGGCGCCAAGCCCGCTCTCGCGCGCGATCCCGAGCGGATCCAGGATCATGATCACCGATCCGTCGCCGAGGATGGTGTTGCCGCTGAACAGCGGGATGTGGCGTATCACCGGCGCCACCGGCTTGACCACGATCTCCTCAGTATCGAACACCTGCTCCACGATCAGGCCGAGGCGGCGGGTGCCGACCGAGACCACGACCACGATCTTCTCGGCGTTCCGGGCGGCATGTTCGTCGTCCAGGCGCAGGATGCGCGACATCGAGACCAGAGGCAGCAGCCGGTCGCGCAGACGCAGCACCTGGGCGCCGTCGATCGTCTCCAGCACCATGTCCGGCTGCGCGCCGGGAAGCACGATCTCGACGACGCAGATCTGCGGGATGGCGAAGCGCTCGCCGGCGGTGCCGACGATCAGGGCGGAGACGATGGCGAGCGTCAGCGGGATCTTGATGAGGAATTGCGAGCCGCGCCCGAGCTTGCTGTGCAGGTCGATGGTGCCGTTGATGCGCTCGATGTTGGTCTTGACCACGTCCATGCCGACGCCGCGTCCGGAGACCGACGTCACCGCGGCCGCGGTGGAGAAGCCGGCGTGGAAGATGAAGCGGCGGATCTCGTCCTCGCTCATCCGCCGCAGCCTGTCCTCGCTGACCAAGCCCTGGGAGACGGCGCGGGCGCCGATCCGGGCGAGATCCATGCCGCGGCCGTCGTCGCTGATCTCGATGACGACATGGCCGCCTTCGTGGCGGGCGGCGAGGGTGATGGTGCCGGCTTCCGGCTTGCCGATCCTGCGACGCTCGGCCGGCAGCTCGAGACCGTGATCGGCGCTGTTGCGGATCATGTGGGTGAGCGGATCCTTGATCAGCTCCAGCACCTGGCGGTCGAGCTCGGTCTCGGCGCCGCGCGTCACCAGCTCGATCTTCTTGCCGAGATCGTGCGCGAGGTCGCGCACCAGACGCGGCAACGTGTTCCAGGCGGTGCCGATCGGCTGCATGCGCGTCTTCATGACGCCCTCCTGCAGGTCGGAGGTGAGCTGGGACAGGCGCTGCATCGGCGTGGCGAGGCTGGTCTCGTGGCTGTCCGGCGCCGCACCGGGCTCACGGTGGCCGCTGCGCATGATCTGCAGCAGCTGGTTGCGCGTCAGCACGAGCTCGCTGACCAGTGTCATCAGGTTCTCGAGCATGTCGACGCCGACGCGGACGGTCTGGCTCCGGCCCGGCGTTTCGGCCTGGGCGGCCTCCGGCTGGCTCCGCTCGGACTGCGCGGACGTCGCTTCGGCCGGCTCGGCCTGGGTCGGCTGCGGCGTGGCCGGCGCCTGCGG
>CAXTOC010000159.1:0-484 GCA_964245725.1 uncultured Acetobacteraceae bacterium
TTCGAAGCCCGCGCCCGCCGTCGTCACGGCGCCGCACCAGAAGCTGCCGAACAGCAGCGTGCGACGGGTGATCGCGCGCCGGCTGTCGGAGTCCAAGCAGTTCGTGCCGCATTTCTACGTCACCATCGACGTCGAGCTGGACCGGCTGCTGTCGCTGCGCAGCGAGCTGAACGCGTCGGCGCCCAAGGAGGGGCCGGGCCAGTTCAAGCTGTCGGTCAACGACCTGCTGATCAAGGCGGCGGCGGTCACGCTGCGCCGGGTGCCCAGGGTCAACGCCTCCTACACCGACGAGGCGATCCTGCTCTACGACGACGTCGACATCGCGGTCGCGGTGTCGATCCCGGACGGGCTGATCACCCCGATCGTGCGGCATGCCGACGCGAAGAGCCTGTCGCAGCTCAGCAACGAGGCGCGCCCGCGGGGAGCGCCCGCCCGCGCCCGGCAGCGCAGGCCCCGGGAGGTGCAGGGCGGGGCGGTGGGGGGA
>CAXTOC010000159.1:494-6341 GCA_964245725.1 uncultured Acetobacteraceae bacterium
ACCCCTTGCGGGGGGCATGCCTCCGCTAATCCCCTGCCGCCGCTCAGCAACGTGGGGCGGGGGCTTATCGCGGGCGCCCGCGACGGCAAGCTCAGGCCCGAGGAGTTCCAGGGCGGCTCGTTCTCGATCTCCAACATGGGCATGTTCGGGGTGCGCGAGTTCTCCGCCATCATCAACCCGCCGCAGGGCGCGATCCTGGCGGTCGGCGCCACCGAGCGGCGCCCCGTGGTGCGCGCCGGCGACCGCATCGAGGTCGCCAGCGTGATGACCTGCACGCTCTCGGTCGACCACCGGGTCATCGACGGCGCGCTCGCCGCGCAGTGGATGTCGGTGTTCAAGTCCGTGGTCGAAGCGCCGATGAGCCTGGTGGTCTGAGCGAGATGGCCGAGACCCAGTTCGACCTCGTCGTCATCGGCGGCGGCCCGGGGGGCTACGTGGCCGCGATCCGCGCCGCCCAGCTCGGCCTGAAGACCGCGGTGGTGGAGCGCGAGCATCTCGGCGGGATCTGCCTGAACTGGGGCTGCATCCCGACCAAGGCGCTGCTGCGCTCGTCGGAGATCAACCACCTGCTGCGTCACCTGGACGAGTTCGGCTTCGCCGCTGACAACATCCGCTTCGACCTCACACGCATCGTGAAGCGCTCGCGCAAGATCGCGGGCCAGCTCGCCTCCGGCGTCGGCCACCTGCTGCGCAAGAACAAGATCGCGCTGTTCAACGGCGCCGGCCGGCTCGACGGCACCGCCGGGGAGCTGCGTCGGGTCGCGGTCTTCAAGGACGACGCGCCGGTCGCGGATCTCACCGCCCGGCACGTGATCCTGGCCACCGGGTCGCGCGCCCGCGTGCTGCCCGGGCTGGAGCCGGACGGCAAGTTGATCTGGTCGTACCGCGAGGCGATGGTCCCCGAGGCGATGCCACGACGGCTGCTGGTGGTCGGGTCCGGGGCGATCGGCATCGAGTTCGCCTCGTTCTACCGCAACATGGGCGCCGAGGTGACGGTGATCGAGGTCGCCGACCGCATCCTGCCGGTCGAGGACGAGGAGATCAGCAGCTTGGCCCGTCGCGCCTTCGAGGCGCAGGGGATGCGCATCCTGACCGGCGCCAGGCTCGGCACGCTTCGCAAGGGCGACGACACGGTGGTGGTGCCGGTCGAGACCGCGGCCGGGCAGGAGGAGATCACGGTGGACCGGGTGATCTCGGCCATCGGCATCGTCGGCAACGTCGAGGGGATCGGGCTAGAGGGCACGGCGGTCGAGGTCGACCGCACGCACGTGCGGATCAACCCGTTCTGCGCCACCGGCGAGCCCGGGGTGTACGCGATCGGCGACCTCGCCGGCGCCCCCTGGCTCGCGCACAAGGCGAGCCACGAGGGGGTGATCTGCGTCGAGAAGATCGCGGGGCTGGAGCCGCATCCGATCGACTGGAGCAACATCCCCGGCTGCACCTATTGCCGGCCGCAGGTGGCCTCGGTCGGGTTGACCGAGGCGCGCGCGCGCGAGGGCGGACGCGAGGTGCGGGTGGGCCGCTTCCCGTTCGTCGGCAACGGCAAGGCGATCACGATGGGGGAGCCCGACGGCATGGTGAAGACCGTGTTCGACGCCGCCACCGGCGAGCTGCTCGGCGCGCACATGGTCGGCTCGGAGGTGACCGAGATGATCCAGGGCTACGCCATCGCCCGCACCCTGGAGACGACGGAGCAGGAGCTGATGCACACCGTGTTCCCGCACCCGACCGTCAGCGAGACCATGCACGAGTCCGTGCTGGATGCGTACGGGCAGGTGATCCATTATTGAGACGCCGGGCGTCGCCGGTCCGTCCGGGCCGGCGACGCGGCCTTGCGCCCCGCGCCGCCGGGTCCATCTGTCACCCATGACGCCAAGGTTTCCCGCATGTCCACCCGGCTGCTGATCGACCACCGCGCCGCGCGTCATCCCGAGAAGGCGCACCGGCCGGACAACCCGATCCAGCGCAAGCCGGACTGGATCCGGGTCCGCGCGCCGACCGGCCTCGCCTACCAGCAGACGCGCGCGCTGATGCGCGAGCACGCGCTGGTCACGGTGTGCGAGGAGGCCGCCTGCCCCAACATCGGCGAGTGCTGGTCGCAGAAGCACGCGACGATGATGATCATGGGCGAGACCTGCACACGCGCCTGCTCGTTCTGCAACGTGCGCACCGGCCAGCCCGACGCACTCGACGCCGGAGAGCCGGAGCGGGTGGCGCACGCGGTGGCGACGCTGGGCCTGCGCCACGTGGTGATCACCTCGGTCGACCGCGACGACCTGGCGGATGGCGGGGCCAGCCACTTCGCCCGCGTGATCCGCGCGATCCGCGACCAGGCGCCCGGCACTACGATCGAGATCCTGACCCCGGACTTCCTGCGCAAGCCGGCAGCGCTCGAGATCGTCGTCGCGGCGCGCCCCGACGTGTTCAACCACAACCTGGAGACCGTCCCGCGCCTGTACCCGACGATCCGACCAGGCGCGCGCTACTTCCAGTCGCTGCGGCTGCTCGACCAGGTCAAGCAGCACGACGCGAGCATCTTCACCAAGTCCGGCCTGATGGTCGGGCTGGGCGAGCAGCGCCTGGAGATCCTGCAGGTGATGGACGACCTGCGCATCGCCGACGTGGATTTCCTCACCCTCGGCCAGTACCTGCAGCCCAGCGTGAAGCACGCGGCGGTGGATCGCTTCGTGGCACCCGACGAGTTCGCCGATTATGCCGCGATGGCGCGCGCCAAGGGGTTCCTGCAGGTGAGTGCCACCCCGCTGACGCGATCCTCCTACCACGCCGACGCGGACTTCGCGGCCCTGGTCGCCGCGCGCCAGAGACGTCTGCTGGTGAGCGTCTGATGCCCACCCACGCCGAGCGCCGGCTGATCAACTACACGCCGGAGCAGCTCTTCGACCTCGTCGCCGATGTCGGCCGCTACCCCGAGTTCCTTCCCTGGTGCGTGGGAGCCCGGGTGCGCAGCCAGACCCAGACCGAACTGCTCGCCGACCTGACCATCGGCTTCGGACCGTTCCGGGAGAGCTTCACCAGCCGGGTCGAGCTCGACCGGCCGAACTTCGCGCATGTCCGTTACGAGAAGGGCCCGTTCCGCTACCTGAACAACAAATGGACCTTCACGCCGCACCCGGATGGCTGTGCGGTGGATTTCTTCGTCGAGTTCGAGTTCCGCTCGCGCCTGCTGCAGGCCGCGATCGGCACGGTGTTCGACAAGGCCGTCCACCTGATGGTCGGCGCCTTTCTCAAGCGCGCCCGGCAGGTCTACGGGCCGCCGGTCGCCAGCATGGCGCCGGCGAGCGCCTAACGGGCGGAGCCGCGGCTCCGCTGCAGGCGGGCGGGAATCCTGCCATCGTTGCGGAACCGCCACGCGACGATCTCGTTTGCTTGACGCGCGGCTGTCGTGGTCCGTCCGCGATTGCAACCTGTTCCAGTTCCCGCCAACCCTGTCGGGTCAGCAGGCAGAAAAGGAAGAGCACATGAGATCAATACTGAAAGCCACGATCTGCGCGGCGGCGGTGGGCCTCGCGGTGCCGGCGATGGCTGCGACCGACGATGCGGCCATGCACCACCACCACAGGATGCACGGCAAGCACGGCATGATGAAGAAGGGCGCGATGTCGGGCGACGCGGAGACCGCGAAGCTGAACGAACAGAGCCTGCAGAATGCCAAGGCCGGTGTCGCGCCCGCCTCCTCGAGCTCGACCTCGTCGACCCCGGCATCGTCTGGCGCGATGAGCGCGCCTCCCGGCAACGCGATGGCGCCCGCCTCTGGCAACGCCATGGCGCCCGCCTCCGGGGGGGCCGCGATGACCGCGCCGGGAACCGGGATGTCGGCACCCTCCTCCGGTTCCATGGGCACCACCGCCCCGAACACGCCGCCTTCGGCCCCGACCAGCCCTCCGGCGACGGGCACCACGACGCCGCCCTCCGGGCAATAATTAATACGCCTCCTCCCCGGAGGGATTTACAGCCCGGTAACGAACTCGTGTTTTAATATGAGCATCCGAGGCAGTTCGCTTCGGATGTTCCTTTCTGCGGGGTGGCCCGGATCCGGAGCCTCGCGTGATCACGAGGTAAGTCCGATGCGCCTGATCTGGAATGCCGGGGCGGCGACCGCCGTCACCGTGATGATGACGTTCGTTGCCTCCTTCGCCTCCGGCCCCGCACACCCCGCGCATGCGACGCCGGTGGATTTCCAGCCCGCGCCGGTCGGCGATCAGGCACACCGCCACTATGCCAGCCTCGCCGAGCACTTCGTCGCGGCCAACACCAGCCACGACGGCAAGCTGACCATCGACCAGGCGACCCGCGCCGGCTGAGGCGCGCATCGTGCGGCATTTCGACGAGATCGACACCGCGCATGCCGGCTTCGTCACCGCGGCGCAGATCCACGCCTACAATGTCGGCCAGCGGCACGGCCGCCGCACGTCCAACGACGCATGACCGGCTGGCCCGCGCCTCAGCCGGCGAGCGTCGTCAGCAGGGTCAGGGCCACCGCCGTCGCCTGACGTCGCACCTCGGCCCGCGTGCCGGCGAAGACGTGGCGGCTGGTCCGCAACGATACGCCGCGCCCCGCGGTCGCGAACCAGACCAGCCCCACCGGCTTGTCCGCGGTGCCGCCGCCGGGGCCGGCGATCCCGGTGACCGACACCGCACATCCGGCCTCGGCGCGTCGCCACGCACCCTCCGCCATCGCCGACGCGACCGCCTCGCTGACCGCGCCGACTTGGTCGAACAGCGCCGACTCGACCCCGAGCAGCTGGTGCTTCATCGCGTTCGAGTAGGTGACGAACCCGCCCAGCACCACGTCCGAGCTGCCGGCATGGTGGGTCAGGCTGGCCGCGACCAGGCCGCCGGTGCAGCTCTCGGCGGTCGCCACCGTCAGTCCGGCGTGGCGGAGCCGCCCGAGGGTGCGGCCCGCTTGCGAGAGGACCGCCTCATCCAGCATCGTCGACGCTCCCTTCACCGCCTGGGCCGGGCTTCCCGAGCTCAGCTGCATGCCCGATCCTCCCGACGAAGCCCTGAAGCTCCCATAGCGCGGCCGCGCCGATCCGGCGAGGGCATCAGGCCGGCCTCACCTCCCGCTCCAGTGCAGCAGCAGGCGACCCGCGCCGAGCAGGATCGCGCCCAGCGCGCCCGCGGCGACGTCATCCGCCATCACGCCGATGGCATCGTGGCGGCGGTCGAGCACGCCGATCAGGCCCGGCTTGGCGATGTCGAGCAGCCGGAACATCAGGAACGCGGCCGCGGACCAGGCGGCGGTGGACCCTGCCGGACCGTGCAGGGGGGGCACGCCGAGCAGCGTGATCCACTGCCCGGCGACCTCGTCGATCACCACCCAGCCATGGTCGGCGCCTCCCGAGGCGCGCGGGATCGCCCACAGCCCGGCGACGCACGCGGCGACGATGCAGAGCAGCAGCAGCGCGACGTGGGTGCTCAGCAGGATGCCGGGCAGCAGTGCCGCGAGCGAGCCGACGGTGCCGGGTGCCACGCGGCTGAAGCCGCTGCCCAGGCCGCTCGCGATCAGCACCGGCAGACGCAGGCGCGCGACTCCCCTCGGCCGGGTGTCGATCCAGGTCACGGCCTGGCGCGCGTGGTCGTCACGATCGAGGCGAGGCGGCTGCCGGCGGCCGGTGCGCCGGCCGAGCGGAGCCGGTAGATCGTCTGGTTCTCCATCACCCGCTGCACGTAGTTGCGCGTCTCGGCGAACGGGATCAGCTCGATCCAGTCGATCATCGCATCCGACGCGTCGTCGCGCGCGCTGGCGGCGGGATCGCCGTTCTGGATCAGCCATCTCTGCACCCGGCTGGGACCGCCATTGTAGGCGGCGGCGGCGTAGGGGAC
>CAXTOC010000159.1:6351-6586 GCA_964245725.1 uncultured Acetobacteraceae bacterium
CGAGCAGCCTGGCCAGGGAGCCGGCGCCCAGGGTCAGGCGGACGGCCGGATCCGACAGGGCGTCCACGTCGATCCGCCCCGACGACAGCGTGCGCGCGGTCGCCGGCATCAGCTGCATCAGGCCGTGCGCGCCGGCGGGGCTGACCACCGCTGGATCGAAGCCGCTCTCCTGGCGCATGATCGCGAGCGCCAGCCCGGGCGGCAGTGCCGGCGCGGCCGGCGGCGCGTACGGCAC
>CAXTOC010000160.1:0-6543 GCA_964245725.1 uncultured Acetobacteraceae bacterium
CTGCTGGCCGCTGCCGCGGATCTGCGCCGAGCCGCGCCAGGCGGCCTCGGCCATCGCCACCACGGTCCGCGTCCAGCCATCCAGGTCGGCGTCCGCGGGCGCTCTCTGCGCGTGCAGCACGCCCTGCGGCGTGACCAGCCGGATCAGGGCGCCCTCCACCTCGACGGTCAGGGTGGGATCGATCACGGTCAGGCCGTTCAGCCCCCACAGCGAGAACTGCCGGCTGCTCGCCGCCTCCAGGGTTCGCGGTCCGAGGAACTCGAGGGCGGCGCCGATCACGCTGCGCGCCGCGCCGGCATCGAAGCCGGCGTCGTGTGGGGCCGCCACCTGGGTCAGGCCGGGCTGCGGCACCCAGAGCCGCACCATCACCAGCAGCGCCGCGTGAACCTGCCGCCGCCGGAGCGTGCCGCGCGGCGCGGTCATGGACGGCGTGCGGGACCTCCGCGTCGCGACGCGCCGGTGCGGTGGGCGGGTGCCGGCTCCGCCTCGATCGCGAACAGCAGGCCGCCGGTAACCGGCGCCGCCTCGGTCAGGCGCACCTGTACCGCCTGGGTCAGGCGGTAGCACAGCCGCGAGCGCCGACCGGTCAAAGCTTGTGCCGCCTCGTCATGCATCCACACATCGTCCGGCAGGGTGGAGACGGGAACCAGACCGCTGGCGCCGCTGTCGGTCAGTGTGACGAAAAGCCCGAACCGGGTCACGCCGGAAATGCGCGCCTCGAAGCTGCAGCCGACCTTGTCCGACATATATGCAACGATGTAGCGCAGCGTGGCCTCGCGCTCGGCAGCCGCCGCGCGTCGTTCCGTTGTCGTCACGTGAGCGGCGACGGCCTCGAAGCCGGCCGCGTCTTCGGCGCGCAGCCCGCCCTCGCCGAGACCCAGCCCCCTGATGAGCCCGCGATGCACCAGCAGGTCGGCGTAGCGACGGATCGGCGAGGTGAAATGCGCGTACTCCGGCAGTGCGAGACCGAAATGACGGATATTGTCCGGCGCATACTCCGCCTGGCTCTGGCTGCGCAGCACCGTCTCGTTGACCTGCGGCGCGCTGTCGGTGCCGGCGACCCGACGCAGCACCGCGTCCAGGTCGGCGGGGCGCAGCTCGCCCGCCGGCTTGAGCTGCAGGTCCAGGGTGGCGAGGAAGTCGCGCAGCGCCTGCAGCTTCTCCGGCGAGGGCGGCGCGTGGATCCGGTACAGGCAGGGCTGTTGCCGCGCGCGCAGCTGCTGCGCCGCCGCGACGTTGGCCAGCACCATGAACTCCTCGACCAGCCGGTGACTGTCCAGTCGCGGGCGGGGCGCGACACCCAGGACCCGCCCCGATCCGTCGAGCTCGACGCGGCGCTCCGGCAGGTCGAGGTCCAGCGTGCCGCGTCGGCCGCGCGCCGCCAGCAGCGCCCGGTAGGCGCCGTAGAGCGAGGCGCGCAGCCCCTCCGGCACGCCCTGCAGCGGCGCGTCGTCGTCTTCAGCCCGCTGCAGCGCGGTGTAGGTGAGGCGTGCGGCGCTGCGCATCAGGCCGCGGCCGAAGCGGTGCGACAGCGGGTTGCCGTCCCGGTCGATCAGCAGCTCGACGAACAGGCAGCCGCGATCCTCGCCCGGACGCAGCGAGCACCAGCCGTTCGACAGCGCCTCGGGCAGCATCGGCACCACGCGGTCGGGGAAATACACCGAGTTGCCGCGCCGTGCCGCCTCGAGGTCGAGCGCGCTGCCCGGACGCACGTAGTGCGCGACGTCGGCGATCGCGACCACCAGGCGCCAGCCGCGATCCTCGCCCGGCACGGCCGGCTCGGCGAACACCGCGTCGTCGAAATCGCGCGCATCCTCGCCGTCGATGGTGACCAGCGGCAGATGGCGCAGGTCGGTTCGGCCGGTCAGCGGGGCGGCGCGCGCCGCCTCCGCCTCGGCGAGTGCGGCGGGAGGGAACTCGTGCGGGATGTCGTGGGTGTGGAGGCAGATCAGGCTGATCGAGCGCGCGTCGCCCATGCGCCCGAGGCGCTCGACCACGCGCGCCGGCTTCAGCCCGTAGCCCGTCGACGGCAGCGGCTCGGCGAGCACGATCTCGTCCGGCTCGGCGTCCAGCGTCTCCCCTGGCGGAACGCTCCATTCCGCCTTCTGCCGGCGGTCGGTCGGCACCAGTCGGCCGGCCTCGGCGCGTCGCAGCCGCTGGCCGGGATCCGGATCGGGGGCCGGCCGGAACACGCCGAGGATGCGGCCCGGATGCGGCGACAGCCGCTTGACGGTGCGCCCCTCGTAGCGACCCGGGCCACCTCGTCCGGCGATCGGGCGCAGGCGCGCCAGCACCCGCTCGCCCGGCGCCAGGGCCGGCTGGCCGCGCGGCTCGGGGTGCATCAGCACCATCGGCGGCGGTCCCGCGCCCTCCCATCCGACCGGACGGGCGATCGCATCGCCGTCGGGGTCGGTGCCGGTGACCTGCACCACCACGAGGTCGGCGAGCCGGCCGACCGGCAGGAAGCGCTTGGCGCCGGCGGGCGCGATCGCGCCCGCCGCACCCATGTCGCGCAGCAGGTCGCGCAGCGCCGCGCGATGCTCCGGACCCAGACCGAAGGCGCGCGCGACCTCGCGCTTGCCGACCCGTCCCGGCGCCTCGGAGACGAAACGTCGCAGCGCCTCTGGCGTCGGCGGCGCGCCGGGTGCGCCCGGCCGACGCAGCGTCATCTCACCCGGACCTCGCGGCCGCCCTGCCGGCGAGCTTCCGCGCGGGTGAGGCGGTCGCCTTGGCCGCCACCTTGATCCTGCTTCCCTTGACCTCGGCGGCCGCCTTCGCCCTTGCCTTGGCTTTCACCGGGGCTTTCACTGCGGCCTTCGCCGGCGGCGTGGCGGCGGCGGCGGCCTTCGGCTTCGCGGCGGTCTTGCCGACGGTCTTCTGGCCCTTCTTGCCGCGCGGCTTCAGCGCCTTGCCCCGCTCGGCCAGCAGGGCGACGGCCTCGGCCAGGGTCACCTCTTCCATCAGCTTGTCGCGCGGCAGGTTGACCACGGTCTGGCCGTGCTGGAAGTAGGGTCCGAAGCGGCCGCGCCGCACCATCACCGGCTCGCGGTCGCGGGGATGCTCGCCCAGGCTGCGCACCGAGGCGAGCTTCTTGGCCAGCACGTCGACCGCGCGGTTGATGCCGACCGCCAGCACGTCGTCGTCGCGGTCGAGCGAGGCGAAGATCGCCCCCATCTTCACGTACGGGCCGAACCGCCCGATGCCGGCCTCGATCGGCTCGCCGCGCTCCGGATGGATGCCGACGATGCGCGGCAGCGACAGCAACCCGAGCGCCTGCTCCAGCGTGACGCCGTCGCCCTCGACCCCCTTCGGCAGGGTCGAGCGCCGCACCTTGCTCTTCTTGTCGTCCGGGTCGGGCTCGCCCTGCTGCAGGTACAGCCCCCACGGGCCGCGCCGGACGGTGATCTCCTCGCGGGTCTCGGGGTGCACGCCGAGCGAGCGCTTGCCCTCCTTGAGCGTCTCGCCGCCGTCGCCCTCGCCGTCCGCCACCAGGCGCCGGGTGTACTGGCAGGCCGGGTAGTTCGAGCAGCCGATGAAGGAGCCGTACTTGCCGAGCTTCAGCCCGAGGCGGCCGGTGCCGCAGGCGGTGCAGCGGCGCGGGTCGGAGCCGTCGACCGGCTCGGGGAAGAAGTGCGGGCCGAGATCGGCGTCGAGTGCCGCGATGACGTCGGAGATCTTGAGGTCCCTGGTCGCCGCGATCGCGCGGCTGAACTCCTCCCAGAACCTAGCCATCACGTCGCGCCAGTCGGCGCGGCCGTCGGAGATGTCGTCCAGCCGCTCCTCCAGCCCGGCGGTGAAGCCCGTGTCGACGTAGCGCTCGAAGAAGCTGGTCAGGAAGGCGGTGACCAGCCGGCCGCGATCCTCGGGGATGAAGCGACGGTTCTCCAGCCGCACGTAGTCGCGGTCGCGCAGCACGGTGAGGATCGAGGCGTAGGTGGAGGGCCGGCCGATGCCGATCTCCTCCATCTTCTTGACCAGGCTCGCCTCGGAGAAGCGCGGCGCCGGCTGGGTGAAGTGCTGCTCGGCGTCGACCGACTTGCGCGACAGCGGGTCGCGCTCGCGCATCGGCGGCAGCATGCGGCTGTCGTCCTCGGCTTCCGCGCCGGGCTTGGCGTCCTCGCGCCCGTCGTCGCGGCCCTCCGAGTACAGCTTGAGGAAGCCGTTGAAGGCGATGATCGAGCCGGTGGCGCGCAGCCGCGTGGCGCCGGTCGGCTCGGCGATCTCGACGCTCACCTGGTCGAGCTCGGCCGACTGCATCTGGCTGGCCACGGCGCGCTTCCAGACCAGCTCGTACAGCCGACGCTGCTCGTCCGACAGGTAGCGCCCCATCTCCTCGGGCCGGCGCGAGACGTCGGTCGGACGCACCGCCTCGTGCGCCTCCTGCGCGTTCTTGGCTTTCGTCGAGTATTCCCGGGCCGCGGCGGGCAGGTAGTCGGCGCCGAAGCTGTCGCGGATGTGGGTCCGGATCTGCTCCACCGCCTCGGCCGCCATCTGCACCCCGTCGGTGCGCATGTAGGTGATCAGGCCGGTGGTCTCGCCGCCGAGCTCGATGCCCTCGTAGAGCTGCTGCGCCGCACGCATCGTCGCCTGCGCGCCCATGCCGAGCTTGCGGCTGGCCTCCTGCTGCAGGGTCGAGGTGGTGAAGGGCGGCGGCGGATGGCGCTTGACCTTGCGCCGCTCCACCGAGGCGACGCTGAACTGCGAGGCTTGCACGGTGGCCTTGGCGGCCAGCGCGAGCACCTCGTTGTTGAGGTCGAACTGCTCGAGCTTGCGCCCGTCCAGGTGGGTCAGGCGGGCGGTGAACGGCGCCCCCGCCGGCGTCGCGAGGTGGGCGAGCACCGTCCAGTACTCGCGCGGCTTGAAGCTCTCGATCTCGGCTTCGCGCTCGCAGATCAGCCGCAGTGCGACCGACTGCACGCGTCCGGCCGAGCGGCTGCCCGGCAGCTTGCGCCACAGCACCGGCGACAGCGTGAAACCGACCAGGTAGTCGAGCGCCCGGCGCGCCAGGTAGGCCTCGATCAGCGGCTGGTCGAGTGCGCGCGGCCGCCCCATCGCGGTGCGAATGGCGCCCTTGGTGATCTCGTTGAAGGTGACGCGCTGCACGTCGACGCCGCGCAGCAGGTTGCGCTCCTCCAGCATCGCCCGCACGTGCCAGGAGATCGCCTCCCCCTCGCGGTCCGGATCGGTCGCGAGGTAGAGCCGCTTCGCGCCGCGCAGCGCCTTCGCGATCGCCGCGATCTGCCGGTCGCCGCGCTCGTCGGATTGCCAGTCCATCGCGAAGCCCTCGTCGGGCCGCACGCTGCCGTCCTTGGGCGGCAGGTCCCGGACGTGGCCGAACGAGGCCAGCACGGTGTAGCCGTCGCCCAGGTACTTGTTGATGGTCTTCGCCTTCGCCGGCGATTCGACCACGACGACGTCGGTCATTGCGTCTCCGGGCAGTGCGACACCCCGCTCGGGGCGTACGCGTGATGGACGTGTTCGGCCGGCGCCGCAAGCTTTCCCTCTCGACGCGCCCGGCCTCGGCGTGCCTAGCCCAGACGGCTGACCCGGTTGCCGGGCAGCGACTCGATCCTGCCGCCGAGCTCCAGCTCGGTCAGGATCGCCAGCACGGCGTGCACGGAGAACTGGCAGCGCCGTACTAGATCGTCAACCGGCACCGGCGAAGGACCGAGCAGTTCCAGCACCCGGGCGCGTACCCGGTTGAGCTCCGTCCAGGATTCCGGCGCCTCCGCACCCCATCCGGCGATCAGCGCCTCTCGCCCCTCGGCGAAGCCGTCCGGCCCGAGCGACGTCGGCAGCTGCGGCAGCTCGGCGAGCACGTCGGCGGCACTCTCGGTCAGGTGCGCGCCCTGGCGGATCAGGTTGTTCGCCCCCTTGCAGCGCGGATCGAGCGGCGAGCCGGGGACCGCGAACAGCTCGCGCCCGTAGGTCTGCGCCAGCTCGGCGGTGATCAGGCTGCCCGAGCGCGGTGCGGCCTCGATCACCACGCAGCCGAGCGAGAGCCCGGCGATGATGCGGTTGCGCTGCGGGAAGTGCCGGCTCTGCGGCACGGTGCCGAACGGCGCCTCCGCCACCACCGCGCCGTGGCGGGCGATGCGCGCCTGCAGGGCGGCGTGCTCCGACGGGTAGGGTTGGTCCAGCCCGCCGGCGATGCAGGCGACGGTGGGGCCGACATGCAGCGCGCCGGTATGGGCCGCCCCGTCGATGCCGCGCGCCAGCCCCGAGACGGTGACCAGGCCCTTGTCGCCGAGCTCGGCGGCCAGCGCCTCGGCGATGCGCAGGCCGTTCGACGAGGCGTTGCGAGAGCCGACGACGGCGACCGCGCGACGGTGCAGCACCGCCACGCTGCCGAGCACGGCCAGCGCCGGCGGCGCGTCGGCCAGCTGCGCGAGCAGCGGCGGATAGGCCGCCTCGCCGAGGATCAGAAAGCGTCCGCCGAGTGCCCGCACGGCGCCGATCTCGTCCTCGATCGCCTGCCGGGCAGGGATCTTCGCCGCACCCTGGCGGCCGCCGTTGCGCGCCAGCACCGGCAGCGCCTCGATC
>CAXTOC010000161.1:0-3235 GCA_964245725.1 uncultured Acetobacteraceae bacterium
GTCCGTTCCTCAGCCCCGAACGCCCCGGGGTGCACGCCGAGCACGCCGCTGCCGGTGATCGCCGCCGCCGCCGCCGCCGCCGCCGCCGCCGCCCGCATCGCCGCAGGCGTGTCGGTGATCACCGTCGCCAGCACCCCGGTGGTGCCGAGCCTGCGATGCGCGGCGGCGATCGCAAGCGCGCCGCGCAGCGTCGGCGTCTCGTTGAAGCCGATGCCGCCGCCGCCATTGACCTGCAGGTCGATCAGTCCCGGCGCCAGCAGCCAGGCTTCCGGAAGCTCGAGGCGCCGGGCCGGCGGCGCCGCGCCCATGGGGAGGAGGTCGAGGATCCGGCCATCCTCGATCAGCAGGGCGTACCCGTCCAGGATCGTCTCGCCGGTGAAGATGCGAGCACCGGCGAGGATCTGCCGCGGCTTCGGGGAACGATTGGCGATCGGAACACCAGCCTTGTCGACGAGATCCTGGGAGATCCTGGCCTGCTCATCTCCGAGCGCCGCGTGCGGCGCTCGGAGCCAGGACGCCCAGGCTCGATCCTGCTCCCGCCGGCGCAGCGCCCGCAAGCGGCCGCCCGGGCCTGCGTCGGCCGGGGTGCCCGCCGGATCAGGCCGGCGCGGTCACCAGCCGCTCGCGGCTCTCCTCGCGCAGCCTCTCGGTCTCTGCCTGGAGAAGCGCCGACAGGCGCGTCACGCGCTGTCTCGCGTCCAGGGTGACCTTGTCCGACGGCCCGGCATGCAGCGCCAGCATGCGGTAGTCCGCCTCGGCGAAGCGAAGTTGGCGCGACAGCATGATGCGGAGCGAGTGCGACCGATCCGACAGCGTCTCGATCAGGCAGGAGGCGTCGCCGCAGCTGCCGTGCAGGGGCGCGCGCATCTCGCGTGGTCGGCCCGCGTCGAGAAAAGTGTCAGGTGCCACACTCCGTCTCCCGGATCGTCGTATTATTAAGATGTTAATGAATATAAAGCAAAACGAAATTGCCTTCTATCACCCGTATGGGTGACGCAGGCTCATCTTTCGAGGCAGCGTCGCGATTGCGAGCTGCCGCACCGGCCTCGCCCGGTTGTCATCGTACCGTCATCAATCTGCAACATGCGCGCCATCGCCGGCGCGTAGAAGCCGGCTCGATCGGATCGGCGCGCCCTGCCCGAGCCGGAGCCGCCACGTCGGCCGCCGCGGAGCGGCTCCAAATCCTGTCGGAAGGATCCAACTGCCATGCGCGTCGCCTCGGCGTTGCTGATCGCCACCCTGTCGCTCACGGCACCCTCGCTGCAGACGCGCACCGCGCGCGCGGTCGACATCACCGGCGCCGGTTCGACCTTCGCCGCGCCGATCTACGGTGCCTGGGCGTCGGCGGCGCATGCGACGCTCGGCATCGCGCTGAACTACCAGGCCTTGGGTTCCGGCGCCGGACAGAATCAGGTGATCGCCCGCACCGTCGATTTCGGCGCCTCCGACGCGCCGGTCGCCGCCGACAAGCTGGCCGCGCACGCGCTGCTGCAGTTCCCGACCGTGATCGGCGGCGTGGTGCCGATCGTCAACCTGCCCGGGATCGCGCCGAACCGGTTGCGCCTCACCGGCGCGGTGCTGGCCGGCCTGTATAGCGGCGACATCACCATGTGGAACGACCGCCAGATCGCGGCACTCAACCCCGGCCTGAGCCTGCCGGACCTCGCGGTGGCGCCGGTGTATCGCGCCGACGGCTCCGGCACGACGTTCGTCTTCACCTCCTACCTGGCCAAGGCCAGCCCGGACTGGCGCTCCAAGGTCGGGGCGAGCACCTCGATCCAGTGGCCGGCCGGTGCCGGGGCACGCGGCAATGACGGCGTAGCCGCGGTGGTCCGCAACACGCGCGGCGGGCTCGGCTACGTCGAGTACGCCTTCGCCGACCGCAACCACCTCACCACCGCGCTGCTGCGCGACCGCGCCGGGGCCTTCGTGGCGCCGAACCTGGACAGCTTCGCCAAGGCCGCCGACACCGCCGACTGGGCCGGTGCCAGCAACTTCGCCGTCGACATGCTCGACGGCGCCGGCGCCGGCGCGTGGCCGATCGTCTCCGCCACCTTCGTGCTGCTGCCCACCGACCCGAAGGATCCGGCACGCGGCGCCGCCGTGACCCGGTTCTTCGACTGGGCGTTCAGCCACGGCGCGCAGATCGCCAGCAGCCTGAACTATGTTACCCTGCCAGCCGCGGTGCAGGCGAAGGTGCGTGCGGCCTGGAACCAGGTGCGCCGATGATCCGGAGGCCGACCGGCGGAGCGACGGCAGATGGGTTCCTCGGTCGATATCGGCAGCGCCGGGCGGCGCGACGCAGTTTCCGCGCGGCATCTCGGCGACGCGGTGTTCGCCGCGGTCGCCTGGAGCTGCGGCATCGCGGTGCTGCTGCTGATCGTCGGGCTGATCGCGGTGATGCTGCGCGGCGGGGCGCACGCCTTCGCGGTGTTCGGTCCGGGTTTCCTGGTCCGTTCGGTGTGGAACCCGGTGCTGGACCACTACGGCGCGCTGGCGCCGGTCTACGGCACAGTGACGACCTCGTGCATCGGCCTGCTGATCGCGGTCCCGCTCGCGTTCGGGGTCGCGTTCTGCCTGACCGAGCTGGCGCCCGGCTGGGTGGCGCAGCCGCTCGGCACCGCGATCGAGCTGCTGGCCGCGGTGCCCTCGATCATCTTCGGCATGTGGGGCTTCTTCGTCATCGTGCCGATCATGGCCCAGCACGTGCAGCCGGCGATGATCGCGAGCCTGGGCCACCTGCCGCTGATCGGGCTGCTGTTCTCCGGCGCGCCGTTCGGCACCGGGCTGCTCACCGGCGGCCTGGTGCTGGCGGTGATGATCACGCCCTTCATCGCCGCGGTGATGCGCGACGTGTTCGCCTCGATGCCGGCGGTGCTCAAGGAGAGCGCCTACGGGCTCGGCGCCACCCGCTGGGAGGTGATGAGCCGCGTCGTGCTCCCCTGGTCGCGCACCGCCGTGATCGGCGGCATCATGCTCGGGCTGGGCCGGGCGCTGGGCGAGACCATGGCCGTCACCTTCGTGATCGGCAACACCAACCGGATCTCGGCCAGCCTGTTCTCGCCCGGCAACACCATCGCCTCGCTGATCGCGCTGGAGTTCCCCGAGAGCCCGGCCGGCAGCCTGAAGCTGTCCTCGCTGCTGGCGCTGGGACTGATCCTGATGGTGATCTCGTTCATCACCCTGGCCTGCTCGCGGGCGCCGATGGCGCTCACTGGACGCGCCGATACAGCAG
>CAXTOC010000161.1:3245-6487 GCA_964245725.1 uncultured Acetobacteraceae bacterium
GCGGGCGCTGCTGTATCGGCGCGTCCAGTGAGCGCCATCGGCGCCCGCGCGCCGCAGCTCGCGCGTCGGCGACGGCTCGGCAACCAGGCGGTCACCGTGCTCAGCGCGCTCGCCACGCTGATCGTGCTGGCCGCCCTGGTCTCGATCCTCGCGACCCTGGTGTTGCGCGGCCTCGGCGGCCTGCGGCTCACGACCCTGTCCCGCGTCACCTCGCCGCCGGGCGGCGGCGGCGGGCTGCTCAACCCGATCGTCGGCAGCGTGATCCAGACCGGGCTGGCCACCTTGATCGGCGCCCCGGCTGGGCTGCTCGCCGGCATCTTCCTGGCCGAGTTCGGCACCGGCTCCTGGGTCGCATCGGCAGTGCGCTTCGTCTCCGACATGCTGCTCTCGGCTCCCTCGATCCTGGTCGGGCTGTTCGTCTACCTGATCCTGGTGGCGCCCAGCGGGCACTTCTCCGGGCTCGCCGGCGCGGCGGCGCTGGCAATCCTGGTGGTCCCGATCGTGGTGCGCACCACCGAGGACATGCTGCGCCTGGTGCCGGTGTCGATGCGCGAGGCCGCGGCGGCGCTGGGCGCGCCGCACTGGAAGGTGGTGCTGCAGATCGGCGTGCGGGCGGCGCGGCGTGGCATCGCCACCGGGATCCTGCTGGCGATCGCGCGCATCTCCGGCGAGACCGCGCCGCTGCTGTTCACCTCGTTGGGCAACCTCGACTGGTCGGTGGACCTGCGCACGCCGATGGCGAGCCTGCCGGTCACCATCTACCAGTACGCCGGCTCGGCCTACGACGACTGGGTGCAGCTCGCCTGGACCGCGGCCCTGCTGATCACCGCCGGCGTCTTGCTCATCAACATCGTCGCGCGCGTCGGCCTGCGCGGATCGGACAGGACATGAACGACCAGCCCGCCCACCGGGACGCACCGGTGCCGGACGCGGGACCCGGCTACGGCGCCGCGTTCGCGCTTGGGCGCCCCAGCGGGCCGCAGCAGGCGCCGGGCCGGGCGATGATCGCGATACGCGAGCTCGATTTCTACTACGGCGCCAACCACGCGCTGAAGCGGATCACGCTCGACCTGTCCGAGCGGCGCGTCACCGGCATGATCGGGCCCTCAGGATGCGGCAAGTCGACCCTGCTGCGCGTGCTGAACCGGATGTACGACCTGTATCCCGGCCAGCGCGCCACCGGCACGGTGCTGCTCGACGGGGTGGACATCCTCGGCCACGGCATGGACGCCAACCAGCTGCGTTCGCGCGTCGGCATGGTGTTCCAGAAGCCGACGCCGTTCCCGATGTCGGTGCACGACAACATCGCCTTCGGCATACGCCTGCACGAGAAGCTGTCGCGCGCCGAGATGGATGGGCGCATCGAGGACGCGCTGCGTCGCGTGGCGCTGTGGGCCGAGGTCAAGGACCGGCTGCGGACGCCGGCCGGCGCGCTGTCGGGCGGCCAGCAGCAGCGCCTGTGCATCGCCCGCACCATCGCCACGCGCCCGGAGGTGATCCTGCTCGACGAGCCGACCTCGGCGCTGGATCCGATCAGCACCGCCCGCATCGAGGAGCTGCTCGACGAGCTGAAGCGCGACTTTACCATCGCCATCGTCACCCACAACCTGCAGCAGGCGGCGCGCTGCGCCGACCAGGTGGCGTTCTTCTACATGGGCGAGCTGGTCGAGGTGGCGGACGCCGACCGGCTGTTCACCGCGCCCCGCGAGAAGCGCACGCAGGACTACATCACCGGGCGCTTCGGCTGAGCCGCCGGAGCATCACGTGGGCCACCAGATGAGGAGCGCCTTCATGGGCACGACACGATGAGCAGCAGCGACCCGCGCCACATCGTGCGCAGCTACGAGCAGGAGCTCGACCAGATGCGTGGCATGATCGCCCGCATGGGCGGGCTGGTGGAGAGCCAGACCGCCAACGCGATCACCGCGGTGCTGAACCGCGACGGCGAGGCGGCGCAGTACGCGATGGAGCAGGACCCCGAGGTCGACGCGCTGGAGCGCGAGATCGAGGGGCGGGCGATCCGCATGCTGGCGCTGCGCGCGCCGATGGCGCAGGACCTGCGCGAGATCGTCTCGGTGCTCAAGGTGACGTCCGACCTGGAGCGGATCGGCGACTACGCCGCCAACATCGCCAAGCGCAGCCTGCGGATCGGCCGCATCGGCCCGGAGCCGACGCTGGCCGGGCTGCGCAGCATGGGACGGCTGGTGCAGGAGAGCCTGCGGCTGTCGATCGACGCGCTCAGCCAGAACGACAAGGAGAAGGCGATCGAGGTCTGGCAGTCCGACAAGGCGGTGGACGAGCTCTACACCGCGATGTTCCGCGAGCTGATCACGTACATGATGGAGGATCCGCGCAACATCACCTCCTGCACCCACCTGCTGTTCATCGCCAAGAACCTCGAGCGGATCGGCGACCACAGCACCAACATCGCCGAGCAGGTGCACTACGCGGTCACCGGCGAGATGCTGCCGGCGGCCAGGCCGCGCGGCGCCTACACCGTCGACCGCGACGGCGGTCCGGCGGCGGGCCACGGCGCCGACTCGGCCTGAACCGGCCGACCTGGACAGGAAACAGACCATGCAGCTCGGGACCGAGATGATCCGAAGGGGACCTGCCTCCCGCGACGAGGCGAAGCCGCGCGTGCTCGTGGTCGAGGACGATCCGGCGCTGGCCGTGATGCTGCGATACAACCTGGAGAAGCTGGGCTATCAGGTCGACGAGGCGGCGGACGGCCAGGAGGCGCTGCTGCGCATCGCCGAGTCCGCCCCCGACATCGTGCTGCTGGACTGGATGCTGCCCAGCCTGTCCGGCCTGGAGGTGTGCCGGCAGATACGCCGCCGTCCGCAGACCCGCGACATGCCGGTGATCATGCTGACCGCGCGCATGGAGGAGCAGGATTCGATACGCGGCCTGAACACGGGTGCCGACGACTACATCACCAAGCCGTTCGCGAGCGAGGCGCTCGCGGCGCGCCTGCGCGCGCTGCTCAGGCGGGCGCAGCCGGCAGCGACGGAAGGCTCGCTGCGCTTCCACGACATCGCGCTGGATCCGGGCGAGCACCGGGTGCAGCGCAACGGTCGGCCGGTGCACGTGGGACCGACCGAATACCGGCTGCTGGAGTTCCTGCTGCGCCATCCGCGCCGCGTGTTCTCGCGCGAGGACCTGCTGAATGCGGTGTGGGGTGCCGACATCCACGTCGAGGCGCGCACCGTCGACGTGCATATCCGCCGGTTGCGCAAGGC
>CAXTOC010000162.1:0-6432 GCA_964245725.1 uncultured Acetobacteraceae bacterium
CCCAGCGGCGAACGCGGATTTAGGCCCTACACACCATGGGGTCAATGGGGAATCCCACGCGCGCTGGATTTTCCGCTCAGCGAGCCGCGGACAGCTCGGCCATCTGGCGCTTCTGCGGGAACACCGTCTCCCAGCCGCCGCCTAGCGCGTTGTAGAGCTGCACCAGGTCGCTCGAGATCGCGGTGTTGCTGCTGGCGAGCTGGCCGCGCGCGTTGAACAGCCCGCGCTCGGCGTCGAGCACGTTCAGGAAGGTCTGCAGCCCGCTCGCATACTGCGCCCGCGCCAGCACCAGCGCCCGCCCGTAGGAGCCCACCGAACGCTGCAGCGCGTCGCGCATCCGCTGGTCGGCGGCATAGGCGGTGAGCGCGTCGTCGACGTCGCGCCAGGCCTGCAGCACCGTCCTCTGGTAGGTCACCGCCGCCTCCTGCTGGCGCGCCTGGTTGAGCTGCAGCGCCCCGCGCAGCTGACCGCCCTGGAAGATCGGCAGGCTGATCGAGGGGCCGAAGGTGTAGGCGCGCGCGCTCCAGAAGCCCAGGTCGCGAAACGACAGGGAATCGAAGTTGAGCGCGCCGCTCAGCGTCACCCGCGGATAGAACGCCGCCACCGCCACGCCGACATTGGCGGTGGCGGCGTGCAGCTGCGCCTCCGCCTCGCGTATGTCCGGGCGACGACGTGCCAGCTCCGAGGGCACGCCGACCGGCACCAGCGGGGGCACCGGCGGGATCGGCGCGGCACTCTGCAGTTCGCGACGCAGCGCCTGCGGCGGCGCGCCGAGCAGCAGCCCGATCGCATTGATCTGCATCGCGATCTGCCGCTCCGCGTCTGGGATCTGCGCGGTGACGCTGTCGAGCTGCGACTGCGCGTTCTCGACGTCCAGCTCGGAGGTCAGGCCGCCGCGGAAGCGTGCCCGGGTGAGGTCGAGCGACTCGCGGGCCGCCTTGAGGTTGTCGCGGTCGACCGCGAGCTGGGTCTGCTGCCCGCGCAGCGTCATGTAGTCCCGCGCCACCTCAGCGAACTGGGCGATCAGGGTGGAGCGGCGATCTTCCTCCGACGCCTGGAGCGTCGCCCGGGCCGCCTCGACCGAGCGGCGCACGCGGCCCCACAGATCGAGCTCCCAGGTCGCATCCACCCCGTCCTGCCACAGGTCGAGCGGCGGGATCTTGAGCGAGCCCGCCTCACCGCGCAACGCGTCCAGGTTCGTGTTCGAGCCGAGCAGCGAGCTGAGCCCTCCCCCCGAGCTTATGGAGTCCTGCAGCCCGCGCTCGATCTCCTTGGAGCTGAACTGCTCGCGGGTATAGGCGGCGGTGCCGGTCAGCGAGGGATACCGGCTCGCCGCCGCCTCGCGCAGCTGCGCCCGGCTCTCGACCAGCCGTATGGTGGCGAGCCGGACGTCGAGGTTCTGGTGCGCCACGCGGCGCTCGAGCGCGCTCAGCTCGGCGTCGTGGAACTGGTTCCACCACGCGGCGGCCGGCGTGGTCTCGACCGGCACGCTGACCCGCCTCGCGCCGCGCGTCGGCGCGGTGCGCGCCTCGTGCGGTCCGACGCCGAACCAGCTCGAAGGCGACCACAGGCGGGCCTGCCTGTAGTCGGGCCCGACCGCGCAGCCCGAGATCAGCAGCGCCGAGGTCAGCAGACAGCCGGCAAGAACTGGGGCTCGCGCCGCCGGCACGATGGTTCTCCTCCGCACGCCGCCTCCCCATATAAACTGACCGACCCGTTCGGTCAGCGTTGACAACCTATCCGGTTTGCTTTGATCGTCAACGCTCGCCCCGGTCGGGATCGCCCGCGCCGGCCTCGGCGCCTTCCGACACGACCAGGAGGAGACGGACCCACGGTGACCGAGCAGGATGACCACTCGGCCGCGAAACGCCAGCAGATCATTCGCGGCGCGGAACTGGTGTTCACCGATCGCGGCTACGAGGGCGCCAGCATGTCGCGCATCGCCGCCGAAGCCGGCGTCTCCAAGGGCACGCTGTACAATTATTTCGACAGCAAGTCCGTGCTGTTCGCCGTGTTCGTCGAGCAGATGGCGAGCACCACCCTGGCCACCATCTTCGCCCAGGCGCATGACGCGGACGATCCCGCGGCTGCCCTGCACGCCATCGCGCTGCGCATGATCCAGATGTTCATCTCGCCGGCCACCCTGGTGCTGTACCGGATCGTCATCTCCGAGGCGACCAAGTTCCCGCAGCTGGCGACGGTGTTCTGGCGCGCCGGCCCCTGCCAGGCGACCGCGCACATGCGCGGCTGGATCGAGGGCCAGGTGCGCGCCGGCCGACTCGACGTGCCGGATCCGGCCATGGCCGCCGACCAGTTCCTCGCGCTGTGCCAGACGCGGCTGGCGCCGCAGCGACGCCTGCAGATCGTCCACGAGATCAGCGAGGAGGACATCGAGCACGTGGTGCAGGGCGCCGTCCGCCTGTTCCTCAGAGGTTACGGCGTCGATACTCTTGCGCGCCCCTGATCCAGAAGCTAGGTAGCGGCGACCCAGGACCGACGCTGCTGTAGCTCAGTGGTAGAGCACTCCCTTGGTAAGGGAGAGGTCGTGAGTTCAATCCTCACCAGCAGCACCAGCCCGGGGACAACCATGCCGCAGCCGTCCGAAACGCACCGGCCCGGCCGCTCCGAGACGCGCGAGGCGGCGGCGCTGCGCGAGAACCTGCGCCGGCGCAAGCAGCAGGCCCGGGCGCGGACGCCGCAGCTGGGCGAGCCGGAGCCCTCCGCGCGGTCACCCGCGGGACTGCCGGAACCGGCCTGCCAGGACAACGCCGGTCGCAGCACGCCCTGTCTGCCGGTCGATGCGGAGGAAGCCCACCATGCCGGTGCTGCCCGATAGCTGGATCCGACGCATGGCGGTCGAGCGCGCCATGATCGAACCGTTCGTGGAGACCCAGCGCCGCGACGGCGTGATCAGCTACGGGCTGTCGTCGTATGGCTACGACGCCCGGGTCGCCCGCGAGTTCAAGATCTTCACCAACGTCGACAGCGCCGTGGTGGACCCCAAGGATTTCAGCGCCGACAGCTTCGTCAGCCGCAACGTGCCGGTCTGCATCATCCCGCCGAACAGCTTCGCGCTCGCCCACACGGTCGAATATTTTCGCATCCCGCGCGACGTGCTGGTGATCTGCCTCGGCAAGTCGACCTATGCGCGCTGCGGCATCATCGTCAACGTGACGCCGCTGGAGCCGGAGTGGGAGGGCCAGGTGACGATCGAGATCAGCAACACCACACCGCTGCCGGCGCGAATCTACGCCGACGAGGGCATCTGCCAGTTCCTGTTCCTCCAGGGGGCCGGGCCGTGCGAGATCAGCTACGCCGACAGGGCCGGCAAGTACATGGGCCAGCGTGGCGTGGCGACGCCCAGGATGTGAGACGTGGCGACGCCCGGGATGTGAGACGTGGCGACGCGGCGGGACGGAGGAGAGAGCGGACCCAGATGGCACGTTTCCTGATCAGCGGCGGCACGCCGCTGCACGGCGCGATCCGCATCGGCGGCGCCAAGAACGCGGCGTTGCCGCTGCTGGCGGCGGCCCTGCTCACCTCCGAGCGGCTGGTGCTGAGCAACGTGCCGCGGATCGACGACATCGCGACGATGACCGAGCTGCTGTCGCGGCACGGCCTCGCCGTCGAGGCGCTCGGCGACGAAGGCGACACGCTCTCGGTCGGCGGCGACATCACCTGCACCGAGGCGCCATACGAGCTCGTCTCGAAGATGCGCGCCTCCCTCCTGGTGCTGGGGCCGGTGCTGGCGCGCTGCGGCGAGGCACGGGTCTCGCTTCCCGGCGGCTGCGCCATCGGCACCCGGCCGGTCGACCTGCACCTGCGCGGCCTGGAGGCGCTGGGGGCCGAGATCCGGCTCGAGGGCGGCTACGTCGATGCGCGTGCTTCCTCCGGCCTGGTCGGCGCGCGCATCGTGCTGCCGTTCGCCTCCGTCGGCGCCACCGAGAACCTGGTGATGGCGGCCTGCCTGGCCCGCGGCCGCACCGAGATCCTCAACGTGGCGCGCGAGCCCGAGATCGGCGACCTGGTCGCCTGCCTGAGCGCCATGGGTGCGCGCATCGAGGGCGCCGGCAGCGACCGGCTGGTCATCGAGGGCGTGCCGCGCCTGCACGGCGCCGCCCACCGCATCCTGCCGGACCGCATCGAGTGCGGCACCTATGCCTGCGCGGTCGGCATCGCCGGCGGCGAGGTGCTTCTCGAAGGCGGCCAGCTCGAGCATCTCGGCTCGGTGGCGCGGGCACTCGAGGAGGCCGGCGTCGAGGTGGTGCAGGAAGCCGGCGGCCTGCGCGTGCGACGCCGCGGCGGCCTGCGCGGCGTCGACGTGATGACCGAGCCCTACCCCGGCTTTCCCACCGACATGCAGGCGCAGTTCATGGCCCTGCTGTCGGTGGCCGAGGGCGCCTCGATGATGACCGAGACCATCTTCGAGAACCGCTTCATGCACGTCCCGGAGCTCAACCGGATGGGTGCGCGGATCAACGTGCACGGATCGTCGGCGATCATACGCGGCGTCCGGCAGCTCTCGGCCGCGCCGGTGATGGCGACCGACCTGCGCGCCTCGTTCTCGCTGATCCTGGCCGGCCTCGCCGCCGCCGGCGAGACCGTGCTCAGCCGGGTCTACCATCTCGATCGCGGCTACGAGGCGGTGGAGCGCAAGCTCTCCGGCTGCGGCGCCCGTATCGAGCGCCTGGCGGGCTGAGCGCCGTCGCCCACGCGTCCTTTGCGTGCCGGCGGCAGCGGTGCTAGGCCGCTCGGCCACGCCAGACCGGGAGCGGGACGCATGACCGCGCTGACCAGAGCCGCCGCCCTGCTGCCGGACGAGGACGCGGCACCGCTGGTGCTGGCGCTGCCCAAGGGCCGTATCCTGGGCGAGGCCGTGGCCCTGCTCGGCGCCGCGGGAGTCGCCCCGACGGCCGACTGCCTCGACGAGCACAGTCGGCAGCTTCGCTTCCCGACCAGCGACGCGATGCTCGACGTGGTCCGGGTGCGGCCGTTCGACGTCGCGACCTTCGTCGCCTTCGGCGCCGCACAGCTCGGCATCTGCGGTGCCGACGTGCTGATGGAATTCGACTACCCCGAGATCTACGCGCCGCTCGATCTCGGCATCGGCGGCTGCCGGGTCAGCGTCGCCGAGCCGATGCAGAGCGCCGGGACCGACGATCCGGCGCGCTGGTCGCAGGTGCGCGTCGCCACCAAGTATCCCAACCTCACGCGGCGGCACTTCGCCGGCCGCGGCGTCCAGGCCGAGATCGTCCACCTCAACGGCGCGATGGAGCTGGCACCCGGCCTCGGCCTGTCGCGCCTGATCGTCGACCTGGTGCAGACCGGCTCGACGCTGCGCGCCAACGGCCTGCGCGAGACCGAGATCATCGCCGGCGTGACCAGCCGGCTGATCGTCAACCGCACCGCGCTGAAGACCCGCCCGGAGGCGATCGCCGGCTGGATCGCGCGCTTCCGCCTCGCCGTCGGAATCGGGTCGTGAAGCGGCTGGACAGCGCCGAGCCCGGCTTCGAGGCGGCGCTGGCCGCCCTGCTCGCGGCGCGACACGGCGGCGCCGCTCGGGTCGACACCACGGTCGCGGCGATCCTCGACGACGTGCGCCGGCGCGGCGACGCGGCGCTGTGCGACTACACCGCCCGCTTCGACCGCCTGACCCTGACGCCCGGGCAGCTGCGGATCAAGACCGAGGAGATCGACCGCGCCTGCGCGGCGGTGACGCCGGCGCTGCACGCCGCACTCGACCTCGCGGCGCGCCGCATCGAGGCGTTCCACCGCCTGCAGCGCCCGGTCGACATCGTGCATCGCGACGCCGAAGGCTACACGCTCGGGCTGCGCTGGACGCCGCTCGATGCGGTGGGTCTATACGTGCCGGGGGGCACCGCGTCCTACCCGTCCTCGGTGCTGATGAACGCGCTGCCGGCGCGTGTCGCCGGCGTCGGCCGGGTGGCGATGTGCGTGCCGACGCCGGACGGCGTGCTCAACCCGCTGGTGCTGGCCGCCGCGCGACGCGCCGGGATCGAGGAGATCTACCGCATCGGCGGCGCCCAGGCGGTGGCAGCGCTCGCCTACGGCACCGGCAGCGTCCGCGCCGTGGACCGTATCGTCGGGCCTGGCAACGCCTACGTCGCCGAGGCCAAGCGGCAGGTGTTCGGCCGCGTCGGCATCGACAGCGTCGCCGGGCCGTCGGAGGTGGTGATCGTCGCCGACGCGGACAACGATCCGGCGCACGTCGCCATCGACCTGCTGGCGCAGGCCGAGCACGACGCGCTGGCCCAGGCCATCCTGATCACCGACAGCCCGGTGCTGGCCGAGGCGGTGGCACGCGCCGTCGAGGCGGCGCTGCGCAGCCTGCCGCGCGCCGCCATCGCCGGCGCCAGCTGGCGCGACCCCGGCGCCCTCGTGGGGGTGGCGGGCCTCGGCGCGGCGGCCCGG
>CAXTOC010000163.1:0-1721 GCA_964245725.1 uncultured Acetobacteraceae bacterium
GGGTGGAGCAGGCCGACGCAATCCTGTCCGGACTCCTGGCCGAGACGCCGGATCCGCCGACCGAGGTGCCAGATGATCTGTCCGACGCCGCCGAGACGGCGCTCCGACGACGCACCGCCGATCTCGCCCGTGCGCGCGAGGAGATCGGGCCGGTGAACCTGCGCGCCGACATCGAGAGCCGCGAGGCCCGCGCGAGCGCGGAGGCGATCGCCGCGGAACGGGCGGAACTGGAGACCGCCATCGCGCTGCTGCACGGCTCGATCGGTCAGGCCAACCGCGAGGGCCGCGGCCGCCTGCTGGAGGTGCTGGAGGCGGTGGATCGCCAGTTCCGTGCGCTGTTCGCGCGCCTGTTCGGCGGCGGCCGCGCGCAGCTCGGCCTGGTCGGCGGCGACGATCCGCTGCTGGCCGGGCTGGAGATCTACGCGCAGCCACCGGGCAAGAAGCTCGCCACGCTGTCGTTGCTGTCCGGCGGCGAGCAGGCGCTGACCGCGCTCTGCCTGATCTTCGCCGCCTTCCGCTGCAACCCGGCACCGGTGTGCGTGCTCGACGAGGTCGACGCGCCGCTGGACGACGCCAATGTCGGCCGCTTCTGCGCCCTGCTGACCGACATGGTCGCGCAGGCGGAGACGCGCTTCCTGGTGGTGACGCACCATCAGCTGACGATGGCCCACATGGACCGGCTGTACGGCGTCACCATGCAGGAGCGCGGCGTCAGCCGGCTGCTCTCCGTGGATCTGGCCGCGGCCTCGGATTTCGAAACGCTGCGCAGGCAGGCCTGAGCCGCCGGCAGGCGCCTTGCCGCCCTCCGATGCGCGGGCCATCGCGCGATTGACCGGGGGGCAAGCTTCGCGGCTCACGATGCGCCGGCGATGTGGCTTGAGCAGCGCTGCCAGTCCTCGGCAGCCGTCAGGCACGCCGGTCGCGACTGAGCCTGCACGTGTCTCCTGCCCTCTCCACGACGACGCGCACGACGGATCCTGACCTCGCGGGTCAGGAGCAGAGCGCGTCGCATCTGCGCACGATGCTGGACGCGATGACCGTCGGGCTGCCGACCTTCGACGGCCACCTCGTGAATATCGGCGCGAGCGTCGGCATCGCGGTGGCGCCGCAGGACGGGCGGGCATGCGACGAGCTGCTGCGCTGGCGGCATCCGGAGCGCGGCCTGGTGTCGCCGCTGGACTTCATCCCGCTGGCGGACGCGATCGACCTGATCGTCCCGCTCGGCGAGTGGGTGGTTCGAGAGGCCTGCCGGGAGGCCACGCGATGGCCCGACGGCGTATCGGTCGCGGTGAAGGTCTCGCCCTACCAGTTCGAGGATCCGGAAAGGTTGACCCGCATGGTCGCGGGATCTCTCGCGACCAGCGGGCTGCCGGGAAACCGGCTGGAGATCGAGATCACCGAGAGCGTGCTGCTGCGCAACGAGGCATCAGTGCTGACGTCGCTGCACCAGCTGCGCGCGACGGACGTGCGCGTGGCGATGGACGATTTCGGCACCGGCTACTCTTCGTCCAGCGTTGCGGCAACTCCGACGGCCGGGACGCCATCATCCGCGCGATCACGGCACTCGGAGCCAGTCTCGGCATCGCGACGATCGCCGCGGGCGTCGAGACGCCCGACCAGCTCTCGCGCATCTGCGCCGAGCGCTGCACCTCGGTTCAGGGTTACCTGTTCAGCCGCCCGGTTCCGCTCGATCAGGTGGACGGCCTGATCTCGGCGTTCCC
>CAXTOC010000163.1:1821-6425 GCA_964245725.1 uncultured Acetobacteraceae bacterium
CAAGTCGCGGCGCGACAATGCCCGCGACGGCGTCACCGGCGGCCTGCTGTTCAGCACCGGCTGCTCCGCGCAGGTGCCCGAAGGACCGATCGATGCGGTCGAGGCGGCGTTCGAGCGCATCCAGTACGATGAGCGGCACACGGAAGTGACGGTGCTGCAGGCCTGACCGGTCGCGGCGCGCGATTTTCCGGAGTGGTCCACGGGCTTCGCCGGCGCCGGCGCCGCAAGTGGCCCGATCCCTGACGAGCTGCTGCAAGATGCTCTCGGCCGCCGCTCCAGCGGCGGAGATGGGGTGTTCAGGATCCCGAAGTCGGTGGTGGTGCGCGAGACCGAGTGGCTTGCCTCGGCGCGGCGTCATCTCCGGCAAGCCGTTCAGCGGCGGCTCTGCAGCAGGATGGCGGTGCGGGCCACGACCCGCGCCTCGTCATAGAGCGCGCAGGCCCGCAGCCGGCCCGCGTCACCCAGGCGCCGTCGTGCTCCGGCATCCGTCGCCAACCGCAGCAAGGCGCGGGCCAGGGCATCCACGTCCGCCGGCGGCACCAGCAGGCCGGTCTGCCCCACGACCACCTGTTCGCGCGGTCCGCTGATGTCGCTCGCCACCACCGGCAGGCCGGCGAGCATCGCCTCGATCACCGACATCGGCAGCCCCTCGAAATGGCTCGGCAGCACGAAGATGTCCGAGGCCGCCAGCAGGGCGGCGATGTCGGTGCGGTAGCCCAGCCTGCGCAGCCGCGTCCCCAGCGCCTCCGGACGCGCCGCGCGGGCGAAGGCCAGGTCGAGATCCTCGCCATGGTCGGAGGCCAGCCGCTCCCCCACCACCCAGAGCTCGGCGTCCGGCACCCGGCGCATCGCGGCCAGCAGCTCCGGGTAGCCCTTGTGGCGCACCAGCCTGGAGACGGCGATGATCACGACGCGATCCTCCGGCACGCCGAGGGCGGCCCGCGTAGCGATGCGCGCGGCGAAGTCCGGTCGGAAGGTCGCGGGATCACGCCCGTTGCCGACGGCGATGGGCTTGGGGTGGATGTGCCAGCGACGCGCGTCCGCCGCGTCCTCTCGTGAGACCGTAAGGTAGAGGTCGGTGACCCGACCGGCGAGCCACTCCAGCGCCAGCGCGGCACCGCGCCGGCGCAGCGGCCCGGGCTGGTTGAACAGGAAGCCGTGACAGGTATAGGCGATCAGCCGCACGCCGCAGAGCCTGGCCGCGAGGCGGGCCAGCAGGCCGCTGATCGGCATGTGCGCGTGCACGAGGTCCGGCCGCTCGCGCCGTATCAGGCGCAGCAGCGCGCGCAGGGCGCGCAGCTGCGCCGGCAGCGACAGGCTGCGCGCCAGCGGCAGCCCCTCCACCCGGAAGCCTTCCGAGCGGGGCAGGTCGAGCAGCGGACCGTCCGCGCAGGCCCCGACCACCTCGTGGCCGCGGGCGCGCAGCTCGCGCATCAGCGGCAGCAGGAAATGCCGGAGCGAGAAGTCGACGTTGGTGACCTCGAGGATCTTCACGCGCCGCGGGATCAGTCCGCGCGGCTGATCGCCCAGCGCACCGCCTGCGGCTCGCCGGCGACGGCGTCGGCGGCCGCGTCGCTCCGCGCCGTGGGCGGGGTCACCGTGACCGTGACCTGCCGGCTCGCCCGCGGCGCTCCCGAGCCGAGATAGACGCTCTCCTCGAGCGCCACCGCCCCGCCCTCGATGCGCATGCGCCATTGCGCACCGGACCCCATCGTCAGCGACAGGCTGCCCGGCTCGGCGTCGAGCTTGGCGACCACCTCGGGATGCAGGTGGAAGCGCAGCACGAAGGCGACCGGATGGTCGGCTTCGAGGAAATCCTCGCCGCGCACGTCCTCGCCGTTCTCGGCGAGGTAGAGCCGCCGACGGTGCACCGCGCCGAACCCCGGCTTGTAGCCGTCATGGCTCAGCTCGAGCCAGTGCGCGCCCCCGGACTGCTTGTGGTCGATCTCGACATGCGACGGCCGACGCACGATCCCGCCGGATCCGAACTCCGACGAGGAGCGGTCCTCGATCACCAGCACCGAGTGGGCGGCCGTCTTGCGCAGCGCCTCCTGCCAGGACGGTGTCGCGCCGGCGCCGCAATTGACGATCAGCCGCTCGCGTCCCATCGACAGTTCGAACGACAGCGTGCCCGCATGCGACAGCGTGTCGTAGCCGGGAGGCGGCGGCGGTCCGGCATCGAGGAACAGCGTGCAGCGCCCGACCTGCAGGCGGATGAAGCCGCCTTCCGGCAGCGCCGCCTGAGCCGAGCGGCTGCGCGTCGCCTGGGCCAGCACCAGGTCGATCAGCGCCGGGTTCTCTTCCTGGCTGCCGTTGAACAGGGCCAGGCCGCCATCGGCGTGGCGCAGCGCGCGCAGCGCCGGGGCCATGCGATCGAGTGCCGCGGCCAGCGCCAGCGGAGGTGCCACCTGCCCGGTCTGCATCAGCGCGCGCATCTCCGCGAGCTCGCGCAGCGCCGCCAGCTGCGCGGCCGGGCTGCGTTCGACGTGGCAGCCATCGAGCAGCACCTGGCGACCGATCTCGGCTGCGATGTGACGCATGTACCGGGTCATCAGGTGAGCCTGCTCGGGCAGCGCCACCGCGCAGGCGAGCAGGCCCTTGTAGGCGGTCAGGGTGCGGTGGTCGTGCGTGGTCCAGGGCAGCATCGCGGCCAGTGCGCGGCTGTCGATCAGCAGCTGCGCCATCAGGCGCTGCCGGAAGCCGTCATCGGCGGAGGCCGCGAAGAAATCGTAGTGCACGAGCCAGGCGTTCAGCCGTGCGCCCAGCACGTCCGGCGCACGCGGTCGCGCGTGGGGCGGCCGCTGCAGCCATTCCGCCACCAGTGTGCGGGCGCGCAGCCGGGCGCCGTCGGTGCCCAGCGCGCGAAGGTCGCGCAGCCAGGTGAAGCCGTGCGCGTGCGCGCGCAGCAACGGTGCCCGGACGATTTCGGCGAGGCCGCCGTTCTGGGCGTCCGCCGCGGCCTCTGACCATCCGTCCGGCGCGAGCGGATAGACCACGCCGCAGACCAGCAGCTCGTCCTTCATCAGGCGTGCACCGAGCGACGGATCGCCCGGCCACGGGTCGCGCACCGCCTGCTGCGGCGCTTCCGGCACGCGGCTCATGCCCAGCGAGTTGCCCAGTCCCGGCAGACGCGCGAACGACAGGCGCGCGTCGCGGGTCCAGCGGCGCACGTCCATCACGATCCGCCCGAGCCGCGCAGCCCGGAGATCGCGCTGCCATAGTCGGCGGCGCCGAAGATCGAGGTGCCCCCCACCATGACGGTCGCACCCGCCTCGACGCAGAGTGCCGCGGTGCGCGCGTCGATTCCGCCATCCACCCCGATCGGGGAGTGCAGCCCGCGCTCGCTCAGCATCGCGCGGATGCGGGCGATCTTGGCCAGCTGGCCGTCGATGAACTTCTGGCCGCCGAACCCCGGGTTGACGGTCATCACCAGCACCATGTCGGCGAGGTCCAGCACCTCCGCGATCGCCTCAGGCGGCGTGCCTGGGTTGATCGCGATGCCGGCCGCGACGCCGAGCGACTTCACCGTCTGCAGCGACCGGTGCGTGTGCGGGCCGGCTTCGATGTGCAGGTGGATGCGGTCCGCGCCGGCGCGCGCAAAGGCCGTGAGGTAGGGATCGACCGGCGCGATCATCAGATGCACGTCGAACACCAGCTTCGAGCGCGGCCGCAGCGCCTGGACCAGCTGCGGACCGAAGGAGAGGTTGGGCACGAAATGCCCGTCCATGATGTCGAGATGCAGCCAGTCGGCACCGGCGGCCTCGACCGCCGCGACCTCCTCGGCGGCGCGGGAGAAATCCGCGGCCAGCAGACTCGGGGCAACGATGATGCCGGATGTCGATGTCATAACGCGCTTCTAACAGAAACATCGCCATTCGACACAAGCGGACAAGCGCACGCAAGCGTGAGCCGCGTCCGCTGCTCAGGACCGGACCAGCCGGGCCGCGAAGAACCCGTCCATGCCGCCCCGCTCGGCCCACAGGCCGGGATGCGTGCGCAGGTAGCCCTGACGCGTGCGCGCCTGCGGCAACAGCGCCAGCTCGGCTGCGCCGAACGGCTCCAGCCGCAGGCCCGAGAACAGGCCGGAGACCAGGACCGGCTCGATCCGCGCCTCGCCTTCCTCGCGCTGCATCGAGCAGACGGCGTAGATCAGGCGGCCGCCCGGCCGCAGCATCGAGATCGCGCTGTCGATCAGGCGATCCTGCGCCGCCTGCAGCGGGCCCAGCTCGGCCGGGCGACGCGATCGCAGCACGTCCGGATGACGGCGCACGGTGCCGGTGGCGCTGCAGGGCGCGTCCAGCAGGATCGCGTCGAAGGGTGCCGGCGGCCGCCAAAGGGTCGCGTCCGCCTCGATCAGCTCGGCCTGCAGCCCGAGCCGCCGCAGGTTGCCGCGCAATCGGTCCAGGCGCGCGGGATCGCGATCGAGTGCGGTGACCCGCGCGCCGGCAGCAGCCAGCTGCGCGGTCTTGCCGCCGGGTGCGGCGCAGAGGTCGGCGATGCGCTCCCCCGGCCGCGCCGCCAGCAGCTGCCCGACCAGGGACGCGGCCGCGTCCTGCACCCAAAATGCCCCGGCAGCATAGCCCGGCAGTTCGGCGACGCGCGTT
>CAXTOC010000164.1:0-6418 GCA_964245725.1 uncultured Acetobacteraceae bacterium
GCGTCGCCGCCCCGCGGGCTCCGCCCCAGCTGCGGGCGCGGCGCGCGCGCCTCGCCGGGTCGTGGTCGGCGTGGCTGACGCCGCAGGACCGGCAGCGCTACGCGCCGCACGTCACGGTGCAGAACAAGGTCACCCCGGAGCAGGCGCGCGAGACGCTGCAGCGCCTGCGGCAGGGCTTCGTCCCCTGGCGCACCGAGGGTGCCGCGCTGCTGCTGTGGCGCTCCCTGGACGGCCCGTGGGAGGCGGTGGCGCGCTTCGCGCTGTCGCCGGACGAGCCGCCTCCCGGCTGACGAGTTGCGTCGCGCGCCGCTTCGGGCAAAGTCCGGGCGGCAAACCGACCGGAACCCGCGCATGACCCGAACCGCCACCCCTCGAACCGCAAGCCGTCGAACCGCAAGCCTTCGAACCGCTAGCCTTCGACCGGCCGCCCTGCTGATCGTCGCGGGCGGGCTGCAGGCCGCGCTGGCGTCCCCCTGCCTGGCGCAGGTGGCGCCCGCGAGTGCGGATCCGCAGCGCGTGCAGGCCGGGGCCTACGCGGTGGAGCCGAACCACACCCAGCTGCTGTTCAGCGTCTCGCACATGGGCTTCTCGACCTATTACGGCCAGTTCAGCGGCGCCAGCGGCTCGCTGGAGCTGGACCCGCGTACGCCGTCGAAGAGCCGCTTCGAGATCCGCGTGCCGACCGGTTCGGTGAGCACGACCAGCGACAAGCTGACCGGCGAGCTCAGGAGCAGCGCCTGGCTCGACGCCGCTTCCGACCCGGAGATCACCTTCCGGTCGACTCAGGTGACGCCGCTCGGGCACGGTGCGGCCAGCGTGACCGGCAACCTCACCCTGCACGGCGTGACCCGGCCGATGACGCTGCGGGCGAAGCTGGTCGGTGCGGGCATCAACCCGCTCGACAAGAGATACACCGTGGGCTTCGACCTGGTCGGCAGCATCCGGCGCAGCGAATTCGGCGTGAAGACCTACGTGCCGCTGATCGGCGACACGGTGACGCTGACCATCGCCGGGGTGTTCGAGAAGCAGGGCTGAGGCGCGCCGGCCCTCACGGAGCGGCCGGAGCAGGATCGGAGAACACGACGACGCCGCCTCGGCTGCTGGACGGCCAGCCGATCGTGCGCAGCACCGCCAGCAGCGCCGGCGCGGTGTCGGGGCCGGCGATGATCGCGGTGACGCCGCGGCGACGGCAGTACGTCGTGATCATCTGTCCCATCTCCGGCACGATGGTGCCCGCGGTCAGCGCCGCCACCGCCGGATCGGCCGCCTCCGCCGGCGGCACCAGCCCGGTGAAGCCGGCGGACTGGGTGAAGGCGTAGCGCGCCTGCCACTGCCAGATCATGTTCACGCCCGGCAGGCTGAAGGGAAGCAGCAGCACGTGCTGGCCCGGCCTGAGCGCGGTCCCGGCTCGCACCTCGTCGAAGAACGGCTGCAGGCCGGCCGGCTTCCAGTAGCCGACGACGCTGCGGTTCGGCAGCACGAACAGGCAGGCCAGCAGAGCCAGCAGGAGACGGCGCCCGCGCAGGACGGCCCGTCCGGGTTCGGCGAGCCAGATGGCGACGGCGAGCCCGGCGAGCAGGAAGACATACATGGTGAAACGACCCGGCAGCGCGCCGCGCAGCAGCGGGACATGGTCCGCGAGCGACCAGGGCAGCCAGATGCCGGTCTGCACCCAGTCCATCCACAGCCTCGGCCCGCGGCGCCACGACGCCAGCAGCAGCAGCATCGCCAGCAGGCCGCGCAGGGCCGGCTCGGCGAGCCGGCGCGCGAACAGCGCGGTGAGGATGAGGATGACAGGCAGGCCCAGGTAGGCGGTCTGTTCGCCGAGGCCGCCGGCGAACCGGCCGGCGATGGAGGCGACGTACGCCGCACCCAGGCGCGTGACCGCCGTCGGCACCAGGAAGTTCAGCGCATCGGCCGAGCTGTCGACCGGCAGGTTCAGCGAAGCCGGCAGGTTGCGCATCCCCCTGAGCAGGAAGAACAGGAACGGGGAGACCAGCACGGTCACGATCGCGCATGCGGCAATGCACTCCAGGGCCAGCCCGCGCAGCGGCGGCCGCTGCTCGCGCGTCGCGAGCGCGAAGGCGACCGCCCAGCCGGCGAGGCCGAAGACGCAGGCGGTGGCGAAGATCTCGAGCGAGATGCCGAACTGCGCCAGCAGTGCCGCGGTCAGCAGCGTCACGCTGCGCCCGCACGGGATCTCTCCCGACAGCCGCTTCATGCAGACCAGCGGCAGCAGCGGCACGACGCAGGTCATCGAGAGGTTCAGGTGACCGAGCAGGTGGGCGCACTCGTAGGCCGAGAACCCGTACAGGTAGCCGGCGACGAAGGCGGCCGGAGCATCGCGCGTGACGTGACGGGCGAGCAGGAAGGCGGACCACGCGGACAGCGCCGGCGCCAGCAGGCAGAAGCTGTTGTACGTGACGATGGCACCCGCGGCCAGCGTCAGCGGCAGGCCGATCAGGGAGAGTGACGGGACCGACGTCACCCAGGTCATCTCGATCCCGCGCGGATACCAGACCGCGTGGCTCACCAGCGGATTGATCCCGTGCGCGATCGCCCAGGGCCACCACTGCAGGCACCAGACGAAGGTGAAACTGTCGCCGCCATAGCCGAACACGCTGCTGGCGTAGCCGCGCGTCGTGCCGAAGCAGTGCAGGGAGAGCATCAGGTAGAAGACGGGCGGGATGAGCGCGCCCAGGACGCGCGGCCTCACCCGCATGAGGGGTTCCCCCGGTTCGATCGGCAGGGGGTCAGGCCGGGTCGATCCTGATGCCGCTTACGGAGACGCCGAGACTGCGCCCGTCGCTCGAACCCGGCCACACCTCGTCGGGGCGGGATCCCGCGGCCTTGATCCCGAAGAAAGCGCGCTCGCACGGACCCAGCGCGATCTCGACATCGACGCGGCCGGCCGGCACGACGACACGGCGCACGACGCTCTCGCCGTCGTAAAGCTCGATCGCGAGGTCGAAGGGGAAGATGTTGCTGAGCCGGATCGTGACCAGCGATCGACCATCCTGGTCCGGCAGCGGGAACGTCGCCACGGTGTCGCCCCGGGTCCAGCGGTGGCTGCCCTCGAAATCCTGCCAGCCGGCATCGTGCGGGCCCAGGCCGACATGCTGGCCGACCTCGATCATGACGCCGACATACGGCGTGGCCACGTAGGTGGTGGCACGACCGCAATCCGGGATCGCCCGCACCTCGACCAGCCAGCCGTGCCGGTGCAGCGCCTCGATCAGGAACGGCTCGGTGAAGCCGAGCTCCATCCAGCCGTAGCGGCGGATGCAGAACACCGACAGCCCGTCCAGACGCGGTCCCCAAGGATAGGGAACCGCGGGCATGGCGGCTCCGACCACCGGCTCGCCGCAGAGAACCAGCAGGCCGCCCGGACGCAGCCGCTGGCGGAGCCGGCGGAGCAGCGTGGTGAAATCGATCGCATGGTGGAACGCCTCGAAGAAGATGATGCGGTCGAAGCTCTCCCCGTCGAAGCCCTCGCCGAACGCGCCGCGCTCGGTGCGGACGTCGAGCTGCATCGCCTCGGCCTGCGCCCGCACCAGCTCGAGCGAGGCGGCATCGATGTCGACGGCGCTGGTGCGAAGCCCCAGCCGCGCCAGGAACAGCAGCAGCTGACCGCTTCCGGTGCCGTACTCGAGTATCTTCGCGTCGCTGCCCGCCGGAAGCGCGAGCGCGCGCATGATCTGGCCCCACGACAGCAGGAACTCCGACACCAGGCCGGCGTCGCGGAAGAACCACGGCGAGACGCCGCGCACGAGATCCTGCGGCAGCGCCATGCCGGACTTCTCGTCCTGCTCGGGCACGTAGGGCCGGTCGCTGCCGCGCAGGTCGCGGTAGATGCGCAGGACCATCGACTTGTACTCGGCGCAGAACGGATCGAGCGTCAGCAGCCGCGGTGCCAGCTCGTGGGTCAGTGCGATGGCGGAAAGTGTCTGGTACTGGGTCGAGTCCGGGGCCGCGTCGCCGATCGCGCTCAGCGCCGCCTCGAACGCCGCACGTTCCGGCGTCATCGCCGCCCTCCTCCACTCAACGTCCGCGCCGCACGACGATCCCGACCGAAGTCGCGGTGAAGCCCATCAGGCTCAGCTTGAGGTGCGGATCCTGGCTGTACGGCGGCACGTCGACGAAGAAATCGAGCGGATGGCTGTCCGGCGCCACCCTGAGCTCGTCGACCCGGTGGCCGCGGTCCCGCAGCCGCTCGATGAGGCGCTCGATGTCCTGCCTGCGATAGATCACGGTCGGTCCGTCGCGAACGGTATCCTGGTCCGAGCTGAGGTTGAACTCGGTGGTGTGGCAGGCGACGCCGCCGATCCGGAGCGTCTTCTCCACGCTGTTGACGATGAACTCCATGCCGGCTTCCAGGCTGCCCAGATGCTCGAGGCAGCACGACGACCAGCAGAAATCGAAATCGGTGAATGCGTCGTCGATGGCGTTCATGTCGCAGCTGGCATGGCGCACGAGGCGCGCGAAGCTCTCGCTGTCGATGATCGAGGGCACCCGCGTGCTCTCCAGGGTCGCCGCGAACTCGTCCAGCTTGTCCCAGCCCGCGCCGATGGCGATCGAAGGCGGCGCATCGGTCGCCAGGATCTCCGCACCGTCCTTGGCGAACCGTGACGGCAGCGGCTCGGTGCCGACCCCGAAGCCGAGCCCTCGCCTGCCCGCTGCCGTGACGCCGTGGCGGCGGAGCTGGTGGGTGATGAACACCCACTCCCAGAGCTTGCGGTGATAGTGCACCGGCCGCGCCAGCTCGGTGCAGAGCCCGGCGAACGCGACGGATGCGAAGTCCGCCGCCGAACAGGTCGAATAGGCCATGAAGGGCGCGGCGCACGCGCCGGCCAAACCGATCTTCGGCACGAACACGCTCCTGGTCCAGGGCCGCGCGCGTGCGATCTGCTCCAGCACCCGTTCGGCGACGTCGTCGGCGTGCAGCGGGACGATCCGCTCGCCCACCGCACGGATCTCCAGCCGCAGTCGCGCCTCCGCCTCGGCCAGCTCCGCCTGGGCCTGCCCGGCTCGAACAGCCGCGGTCGCCGACGCGCGCGCGACCGCGGCGGTGTGGATGTCGGTCAGGCGCGCTTCGACGCGACGCACGGCGGCGTCGATCCTCGCATCCACCGATGCCGCGGTCCGCGCCTCGATGGAACGCGCGAGGGGTTCGGCGAGAAAATTCCGCCAGATGGATCGAAGCAAGGTGGTCCCTCGGATGTGGCCGCCACTCGGCGATGGATGCCGTCGCGCGGAAGATGTCTCACATTCCCCGCGCGATGAGGAGGTGCGCGAGGAGTGTGTCCGGCGTCCGGAGCTTCATCGCGCAAGACCCGGGATCTCCGGGTCCGCGCCGGCCGTCCAGGTCAGGCTCCACTGCCCCTCGACCACGACATCGCTCAGGCGCTGCGCGCTGGCGCGCCAGGTGTAGGACGGCATCGTGGCCGATCCCGGCACGTCGTAGGCCGCGTGACGCGGCAGCCATGCGCGCAGGTATTCCGCCAGCGCCGGGCCCGACAGGGTGTCGAAGAAGCTCGCCTGTCCCGCGGTGACCTCGCGGAACACCGGGATGTCGCGGGCGATGATCGGCAGCCCGAACTTCGCCGCCTCGACCAGCGGCAGGCCGAAACCCTCCGCCTCCGAAACCGCCAGGAACACCGTCGCCTGACGGTAGATCTCCACCAGCGTCTCGTCGCTCACGCCGTGGAACCAGAACAGGCGGCGGCCGAACTCGGGATGCTCCTCGAGCTGGCGGAAGAAGGCGTCGTCGATCCAGCCGCGATTGCCGAGGATGGCGTAGTTGACGTCGACCCCGGACGCCCACAGCGACTCGAAGGCGGCGAGCGCCTGTCGGTAGCCCTTGCGCGGCTCCAGCGTGCCGACGCTGAGGAAGCTGTCGCGCCGGCGGAACTCGCGCGGCAGCCGCGGCGGTGCCGCGTCGGCCGCGACGATGGTGGTCGCGTCCAGGTCGCCGCCGAGATGGAACCAGCCGAGCCGGAGCGGCCGCGTCCGCCGCGGCGGATGCTCGCGCAGCCAGCCGTCCAGCTCCTGCATGACCGAGCGCGAGATGCTGAGCACGCCGTCCGCCAGCTCGGTGACCTGGCGTATCCAGTTGCGGTAGAGCGGCGCGATCGCCGGCGGGAACATGTCCGGATGACGCGCCGGCAGCAGGTCGTAGAGCACGAACACCGCGCGCAGGCCGCGCAGGCGCTGCGCCTCGAACCAGCCGCGCGCGTCCGAGATCGTGTCCATGATCAGGTCGGCGCCGACATAGACGTCCCCGGCGGCGGTCCAGACCGGCTCGTCGGGCGGCGCCGTCCCGCCCAGGCCGAACCGGCCGTGCACGTAGCGCCGCGCATAGACGTAGCCGCCGTCGCTCCAGCGTATCGGCTCCACCCGGAAGCCCGGCGGCTACGTC
>CAXTOC010000165.1:0-6395 GCA_964245725.1 uncultured Acetobacteraceae bacterium
ACCTGATCGAGCGCCGACCGCGCCCGCGCGCCGGCATCGCGCCGCCCGGCGAGCTCGAGCGGGATCGCCACGTTCTCCAGCGCGGTCATCGTCGGGATCAGGTGGAACGACTGGAACACGATGCCGATGTGGCGGCCGCGGAAGCGCGCGCGCGCATCCGCCGACAGGCCGGCGAAGTCGGTGCCCTCGATCCAGACGCTGCCGCGGCTCGGCCGCTCCAGCCCGGCGAGCAGCATCAGCAGGCTGGTCTTGCCCGATCCGGACGGACCGACGAGGCCCACGGACTCGCCCGACCGCAGCTCGAGCCCTACGCCGCGCACGATGTCGAGCGTGCGCTCCGAGTTGACCGCGTCAGGACGCGCGGGCACCGTCAGCCAGAGGTCGCGCGCCTGCAGCAGCGGCGGGGGAGGCGGAACTGTCGGTCGGTGCACGGTGTCTGGCTTCTCCGCCCGCTGGCCTGGCTGCCTCGGGGTCGACCGTGAGCAAGCTCCGGCGGAGCACAACGCGGCTGGCGCTGCTTGTTTGCCTGGCCTTCCCGGTGCCGGCGGCCGCGGCCGCGCCGGTGAAGCTGCTGGCGCTGGGCGACTCGCTGACCGCCGGCTACGGGCTGGCGCACGAGCAGGGCTTCGTCGCCCAGCTGCAGCAGGCGATCGACCGCGAGCACCTCGATGCGCACGTGCTGGACGGCGGGGTGTCCGGCGACACCTCGGCCGGGGCCCTGGCGCGGCTGGACTGGGCGCTCGGCGACGATCCGGAGGCGGTGATCGTCGAGCTCGGCGGCAACGACGCGCTGCGCGGGCTGCCGCCCGCCGGCATGGAGCACAACCTGCGCGCCATCCTGGACCGGCTCGAGGCGCGGCACCTGCCGGTGCTGCTGAGCGGCATGATCGCGCCGCCGAACATGGGGGCGGGGTACTCGCAGGAGTTCCGCGCCGTGTTCGACCGCCTGTCGCGGCGTCCGGGCCTGATCTACGACCCGTTCTTCCTCCAGGACGTGGCCACCCACGACGCGCTGGTGCAGTCCGACCACATCCACCCCAACGCCGACGGGGTGCGGATCATCGTGGCCCGGCTGATGCCCGACGTGCGCCGCCTGATCGCCGCCGTCCGGCCGCCGGCCGCCCAGGCGAGGTGAGGCTGCGAGATGAGGCTGTTCGTCGGGCTCGAGCTGCCCGATCCGTTGCGCGACCGGCTGACGGCGCTGTACGGCAGCCTGGTCGGGGCGCGCTGGACGCCGCCCGAGAACCTGCACCTGACGCTGCGCTTCATCGGCGAGGTGCCGCGCCACGTCGCCGAGGAGATCGACCACGCGCTCGCCGCCCTGCGCGTCGGCAGCTTCCCGCTCACCCTGAGCGGCACCGGCATCTTCAACCGTGCGGGACGCGCGAGTGCGCTGTGGGCCGGCATCGAGCAACGCGAGGCGGTCGAGCACCTGCGCCGCAAGATCGAGACGGCGCTGCAGCGCATCGGCCTGGCGCCGGAGCGCAAGCGCTTCCAGCCGCACGTGACGCTGGCGCGCGTCGACGGCATCGCCGAGCCGGTGCTTGCCGGCTGGGTGCAGGCGCACAACCTGCTGCGCTCCGAGAGCGTTCCGATCCCTTGCTTCACGCTGTTCTCCTCGCGCCTGGGCAAGGAGCAGCCGGTCTACACCGCGGAGGTCAATTATGAACTGGGCTAGATCTCTGACCGTCCTCGCCCTGCTGTCGCTGCCGGTGGCCGGGCACGCGCTGACCCAGGTGTCGGGCCCGGTGCAGATCGAGGCGTCGCGCGCCGACGGCAACGACGCCGACCACAGCGCCACCCTGTCCACGACCATCACCAACCGGGGCGCCCTGCCGGACCGGCTGATCAACGTCGCCTGCCCCGGCGTGGGCACGGTGGCGCTGCTCAACGGACAGCCGCGCGCGGTGGGCGGTACGCAGCGCAACGGGCTCGACCTGCCGGGCAGCGTCGGCGGCACGGCCACGCCGGTCGCGGCGCGGTTCGGCCTGAGCCAGGCGACGCAGCCGATGCTGGCAGGCGCCCTGATCCCGTGCGCGCTGTATTTCCAGCATGCCGGGCAGCGCATCGTGGTGTTCGCGCTCGGCGCCAACGAGCCGGCCTCGAACGAGCCCTGACCGGGCACCCCCGATGAGCGCCGAGGCGCTCGACGCGCTGGTGCGCGAGGTGCGCGCCTGCCGGCACTGCGCGGCGCAGCTGCCGCTCGGGCCGCGCCCGATCCTGCACGTGTCGCCCACCGCGCGGCTGCTGATCGCGAGCCAGGCGCCGGGCACGGTGGTGCACGAGAAGGGCATCTCGTTCTGGGATGCCTCCGGCGAGCGGCTGCGCGGCTGGCTCGGCATCGGCAGAGAGCTGTTCTACGACACCAGCCGGGTGGCGATCCTGCCGATGGGGCTGTGCTATCCCGGGCGGCTGGCGCAGGGCGGCGACCGGCCGCCGAGGCCGGAATGCGCGCCGCTGTGGCGCGACCGCATCCTGTCGCGGATGCCAGACATCCGGCTGACGCTGCTGATCGGCAGCTACGCGCAGAACCACGTGCTCGGCATGGGCGCGATGACGCCGCGGGTGCAGGAGTTCCGCCGCTTCCTGCCGCGCTACTTCCCGCTGCCGCACCCCTCCTGGCGCACCGGCGTGTGGGAGAGCCGCAACCCGTGGTTCCAGCGCGACGTGCTGCCTGCCCTGAGGGCAGAGGTGACATGCGCTCTGGACATGGCAGGATCGGCTCCGTAAAGGACGGGGCGTGAAACAGCTGTCTCTATTTCTGGTCGCCTTCGCGTTCTGCGCGGGGTGCGCGCGTGCCGCGGTACCGTGCGGCACCGTGGTGCTGCCGGCGGGGCTCGGCCAATCCGACCCGCAGGCCATCACCTCGCTCAGCCCGCTGCTGAGCAACTCGGTGTACAACACCCAGATCATCTACCAGATCTACCGCCCGCTGGTCTGGCTCGACCGCACCGTGCACTACGACCCGGCCGACAGCCTGGCCAGCGCAGTGGCGAGCCCCGATGGCGGCCGCACCTGGCACCTGACGCTGAAGCCCTGGCTGTGGTCGGACGGCGTGCCGGTGACCGCGGGCGACGTGGTGTTCACCTTCGACCTGATCCGCAGGATCGGACCCGGCTTCACCTTCTACAAGGTCGGCGGCATCCCGGACCTGATCGAGCACGTGACGGCCCTGTCGACGCACGAGGTCGAGATCCGGCTGACCCAGCGCGTCAATCCAGACTGGTTCCTCGGCCTCGGGCTCGGCAACACGATCAAGCCGCTGCCCGAGCACGTCTATCGCGGCATGAGCCTGCTCGAGATGCGGGCGCGACAGACCGACCCGACCCTGTTCGCGGTCTCAGACGGCCCGTTCCTGCTCGCCGACTTCCAGGTCGGCCGGCACCTGACCCTGGTGCCGAACCCGCTCTATGGCGGCCAGCACCCGCGCATCAAGCGGCTGGTGGTCGACTTCCTCGAGGGCGGCAACCCGCTGCAGGCGCTGCGCTCGGGGGAGATCGACGCGGCCCAGGTGCCCTACCGGCTGTGGGACCTGGCGCGCAGCCTGCCGGGCATGCGCGTGCAGTCGCTCGACGGTCCGTTCGGCTACGCGGCGATGATCCTGAATTTCCGATCGAGGACCGCGCCGTTCCTCGGCGATCAGGCGGTGCGCGAGGCGATCACGCTGGGGATTGACCAGCAGCAGGTCATCGCGCTGGCCGATCACGGGCAGGGAAGCGTGATCCACGGACCGGTGCCGGTGGCGATGACCGCCTTCCTCTCGCCCGAGGGCCGCGCCGGCTACCACGAGCTCGACTACGATCCGGCCCGCGCCCAGGCGCTGCTCGACCGCGCCGGCTGGACGCCCGGGCCGGACGGCATCCGGGTCCGCGCGGGGCGCCGCCTGGCCTTCGGCATCGAGGTCTCGGCCGGGGCGGTGGACCGGCTGATCACGCTGCAGGTGATCCAGCGCAGCCTCGCCGCCATCGGCGTCGCGATGGACATACGCGGCGTCGAGTTCAACGAGCTGCTCGCGACCCTGGACGGCAACGGCCACGACTGGGACAGCGTCATGCTGAGCTGGACGATCACGTCCTTTCCCGACGAGCAGCAGATCTTCTCCTCCGACGGCACCGCGAACTACGGCCACTTCGAGGACGCGCGCGTGGACGCGCTGAACAAGGCGGTGGTAACCAGCCCCGACCGCGCGCCGATGTTCGCGGTGCAGGACTACCTCGCCCGCCGCGAGCCCTACATCTTCCTGCCGCAGGGGAGGGTCTCGGTGCTGACCCGCATCGGCCTCGACGGGGTTCCGGCACTGGCCAGCCCGATGGGCAACTGGTCGCCGGAGAAGCTGACCCTCTCGGGACCGATGGCCTGCCCGGACGCCGAGAGGGAGACCGCCGATGCGCATCCTGTGGGGCGTTAGCCGCAGGCTCGGCAGCGCCGGCCTCTCGCTCGCGATCCTGGTGACGCTGACCTTCATCCTGGTCGACATCGCGCCGGGCAGCCCGGTCTACGGGATGCTCGGGCCCAAGGCCTCGCCGGCCTCGATCGCCGAGCTGACCCGCAGCCTCGGCCTGGATCAGCCTTTCTGGCTGCGCTACCTGCACTGGTGGACGCATCTCGCCCGGGGCGACCTCGGCAACTCCTACCTGGTGCAGCGGCCGGTCGCGAGCCTGCTGGCGCGCTACGAGCTGAACACGCTGGCGCTGCAGCTGGTGTCGCTGGCGGCGAGCCTGCTGATCGCCTTCGGGCTGGGGCTGGCGCACGGCGTGCTCTACCGCCGCGTCGGCGGGCGCGCGATCGGCGGCCTGGAGCTCGCCCTCTACGCGCTGCCCTCGTTCTTCAGCGGCACCCTGCTGATCCTGTGGTTCTCGATGGACCTCGGCTGGTTCCCCGCCGGCGGCATCGAGGACCTGCGCCTGACGCAGCAGACCGCCGCCTCCACGGTGCGCCACCTCGCCCTGCCCGCGGTGACCATCGTGCTGCTCACCGTGCCGGTGCTGTCGCGCTACTTCGCCCAGTCGGTGCACGAGGAGCTGGGACGCGACTACGTGCGCTCGGCTCTCGCGCGCGGCGCCTCGCCGTCGCGCATCGTGCTGCGCCACGTGATCCGCAACGCCATGCGGCCGCTGGTGACGGTGCTCGGCCTGTCGCTGCCCTCGATCTTCGCCGGCGGCGTGGTGGTGGAGACGGTGTTCGCCTATCCGGGGCTCGGCTGGCTGCTCTGGCGCTCGGCGCTGTCGCAGGACTACCCGGTGCTGATCGGCATCGTGCTGGTGATCGGCGTGCTCACCGTGCTCGGCAACCTGCTCGCCGACATCGTCAACACGCTGCTCGATCCGCGCACCGGCTATGCCTGAGCGGCAGATGCCGTACGGTCCGGCCGCCTACCTGGCCCGGCTGCTGCGCCTGAGGCGCGGCCAGGGCACACTCGCGGCGGGTCTGGCGCTCGCGGTCCTGATCCTGCTCGCCTCCGGCGCCGGGCCGGCGCTGTACGGGCGTGACCCGTTCGCCCTGCATACCGGGGTCGTGCTGGTGCGGCCGGACTGGCGCTTCCCGTTCGGCACCGACGATCTCGGCCGCAACGCCCTGGCGCGCCTGCTCGTCGCCGGCCGCTCGACGCTGTTCGTCGCACTCCCGGCGGCCGCGCTCGCCTTCGCCGCCGGCACGCTGTACGGGCTGACCGCTGGCCTGGGGCCGCGGCTGCTGGATCAGGCGCTGATGCGGCTGCTGGATGCCGTGCTGGCGCTGCCGGGGCTGGTGATCCTGGTGTTCTTCGGCGCCATCGTGCCGCTCAACACGCCGAGCCTGATCCTGCTGCTCGGGCTGATCTCCTGGCCGCCGCTGGCGCGGCTGGTGCGCAACGAGACGCTGGCGCAGCGCGAGCGCGACTTCGTGCACGCCTCGCGTCAGCTCGGCGGCGGCTTCGCCCACGTCGCCATGACCCACCTGCTGCGGGTGATGGCGCCGGTGCTGGTGGTCAACTTCACCTTCCTGGTCGGCGACATGATCTTCGTGCTGTCCGCCCTCTCCTTCCTCGGGCTCGGCGTGCAGCCGCCGCAGACCAGCTGGGGCGGCCTGCTGCAGGAAGGGCTCGACATGGTGGCACTCGATCCGTGGTGGCTGATCGTGCCGCCGGGGCTGATGATCTTCGCCGCCATGCTGGCGACCTCGCTGATCGGCCAGGGACTGCTCGCGCGCAGCGCCCCGCGATGAGCGAGTGCGCCCTGAGCGAGCGGGCGACGCCGGTGCTGGCGCTGCAGAAGCTCGGGGTCAGGCTGCCCTCGCGCGACCGCGGTGGCCTGGTGCCGGTGCTGGAGGATCTCGACCTGGTGGTGCGCGAGGGCGAGATGACCGCCCTGGTCGGCGAGTCCGGCTCCGGCAAGACCATCGCGGCGCTGGCGGCGATG
>CAXTOC010000166.1:0-6381 GCA_964245725.1 uncultured Acetobacteraceae bacterium
CCCGGGTGGCGCCCAGCCGCCGCAGCAACCCCGCGTAGCTGTCCAGCGGATGCGCCGTCAGGTGGAACCCGACCGCCTCCGCCTCCAGCCCGAGCCGCTCGATCTCCGGCCAGTCCGGCACGTCGGGCAGGCGCAGCGTCTCCGGCCGCGCGCCCCCGCCGAACAGCCCGATCTGGCCGCTCGCCGCCTCCTCCGCCTGCGCCTGCGCCCGACGCAGGATCGTCTCGGCACCCAGGAACACCCGGGCACGGTTGCCGTCGAGCCGGTCGAAGGCGCCGGCGCGCGCCAGGTTCTCGATCTGCATCTTGTTGAGCTGGCGCGGCTCGGCGCGGCTCGCGAAGTCGGCGAGGTCGGCGAACGGCCGCGCGCCGCGCGACGCCACCACCGACTGCATCGCACCGAGCCCGACCCGCTTGACCGCGGCCAGCGCGTAGCGGATCGACCGCGTGCCGTCCTCGGCCACCTCGACGGTGAAGTCGGCGGCCGAGCGGTTGATGTCCGGCGGCAGCACGCGCACCCCGAGCCGTTCCGCCTCCTGACGCAGTGCGGCCAGCTTGTCGGTCTTCTCGCGCGCCAGCGACATGCAGGCGGCGAGGAAGGCGACCGGATGGTTCGCCTTCATCCAGGCGGTCTGGTATGAGAGCAGGGCGTAGGCGGCCGCGTGCGACTTGTTGAAGCCGTAGTCGGCGAACTTCGCCATCAGGTCGAACACCTCGGCGGCCTTGCCGGGCTCGATGCCGCGGCGCACCGCGCCCTCGGTGAAGATCGCGCGCTGCTGGTCCATCTCCGCGCGTATCTTCTTGCCCATCGCGCGTCGCAGCAGGTCGGCACCGCTCAGGCTGTAGCCCGCCATCTTGCGGGCGATCTGCATCACCTGCTCCTGGTAGACCATGATGCCGTAGGTCTCCTGCAGGATCTCGCGCAGCTCCTCGTGCGGCGCCTCCCATTTCTCGCCGTGCTTGCGCCGGCAGTAATCCGGGATGTTCGCCATCGGCCCCGGCCGGAACAGCGCCACCGCCGCGATCAGGTCCTCGATCCGGGTGGGCCGCATCTGCTTGAGCACGTCGCGCATGCCCGCGCCCTCGAACTGGAACACCCCGCCGGTGTCGCCGCGCGCCAGCATCTCGTAGGTGCGCGCGTCGTCCAGCGGTAGCATCGCGAGATCCACCCGCGTACCGAGCTCGCGCAGGATCTGCACGCCGCGCTCGAGGATGGTCAGCGTGGTCAGGCCGAGGAAGTCGAACTTCACCAGCCCCGCCTGCTCGACGAACTTCATGTTGAACTGCGTGACGAGCGTGTCCGTCTTCACGTCGCGGTACAGCGGCACCAGCTCGACTAGGTCGCGGTCGCCGATCACCACGCCGGCGGCGTGGGTGCTGGCATGGCGATACAGCCCCTCCAGCTGCAGCGCGGTCTGCAGCAGCCGCCTTATCCCCTCGTCCCCGTCGCGCATCTCCTGCAGGCGCGGCTCGCCGTCGATCGCCTGGGCCAGCGTCACCGGCTTGGCCGGGTTGTTCGGGATCAGCTCGGCGACACGATTGACCACGCCGAACGGCAGGCCTTGGACGCGGCCGACGTCGCGCACCGCGGCGCGCGCCTGCAGCTTGCCGAAGGTGATGATCTGCGCCACCCGGCTCGGGCCGTACTCCCCGCGCACGTACTCGATCACCTCGTCGCGCCGGTCCTGGCAGAAATCGATGTCGAAGTCCGGCATCGACACGCGCTCGGGATTGAGGAAGCGCTCGAACAGCAGGTCGAACGGGATCGGGTCGATGTCGGTGATGGTCAGCGCCCAGGCGGCGAGCGAGCCGGCACCCGATCCGCGGCCGGGTCCGACCGGGATGCCCTGCGACTTCGCCCACTGTATGAAGTCGGCGACGATCATGAAGTAGCCGGCGAAGCCCATCTTCGCGATCACGTCGAGCTCGAACGCGAGCCGCTCGCCGTACTGCGCCCGCGTCGCGGCACTCGCCCGCATCGTCTCGAGCCGGACCGCGAGCCCCTCGTTCGCCATCGCGCGCAGCGTCTCCGCCTCGGTGCTGCCGGCGCGCACCTTCGGGCAGGCCGGCAGCAGCGGCTTGCGCGTCTCCACCATCGCGCAGCACAGCCGCGCCACCGACAGCGTGTTGTCGCAGGCCTCCGGCAGGTCGGCGAACAGCGCGCGCATCGCGTCCGCCGGCTTGAACCAGTGCTCCGGCGTCACCTGCCAGCGGTCGCGCTCCGCCAGCGTGCGCCCCTGGGCGATGCACAGCAGCGCGTCGTGCGCCTCGTGCATCGAGGGGTCGGCGAAGAAGCACTCGTTGGTCGCCACCAGCGGCAGGCCCAGCTGGTCGGCGAGTGCCATCATCCCCGGCTCGATCGCGCGCTCCGCGGGCATGCCGAAGCGCTGCAGCTCCATCAGCGTCAGGTCGCCGAACGCCTCCTTCATCGCCGCCAGCAGGCGCAGCGCCTCGTCCTGCTGGCCCTCCGCCAGCAGCCGGCCGATCGGTCCGCGCAGGCCGCCGGTCAGCAGCACCAGCCCGCCGGCGTGGCCGAACAGGGTGTCGAGCGAGATGCACGGATCGGCCGGATCGCTGCGCAGGAAGCCCAGCGACGACAGCCGCTGCAGGTTGTCCAGACCCTGGCCGTCGCGCGCCAGCAGCACCACCGGCTCGGTCGGCGAGCCCGGCTTGCCAGCGCGCGCGGCCAGCGAGATCTGGCAGCCGATGATCGGCTGCACCCCCCTGCCCGCGCAGTACTGCGAAAATTCCAGCGCCCCGAACAGGTTGCCGGTGTCGGTGATCGCCACCGCCGGCATCTGCGCCGCTCGCGCCAGCGCCGCGATCTCGGAGACTCGGATCGCCCCCTGGCTGAGCGAGTAGGCGGAATGCACCCGGAGATGCACGAAGTCGGCATGAGGCATGCGCGGAGCCTAGCGCCGTCTGCCCGCCATCGCCATCAGGCTGTAGAAGCGGCGCCCATGATGGCCTCCCGCCTCGCCCGACTCGGCATACGACTCGGCAGCCTCGCGGGCAGCGTTCCGCTGGCCCTCGGCGTGACCCTCGCGGTGCTCTGCCTCCACGCGGCACTGCTGCCCGAGGGGCACTGGCAGGGGGACGAGTTCTTCTGCGCCGGCTACGCCCGCGAGGGCAGGTTGCGCTTCCTGTGGCAGACGCGGATCACCGGCTGGAGCCCGCGCCCGCTGTCGGAGCTGCTTTACTACGCCTTCTGCCGCGGCGCGGCCGCGCTGCGGCAGCCGCTCACCGTGCCGTTCCTGGCCCTGCTATGGGCGCTGCTGCTCGGGGCGGCGCTGGCGTCCGCGCGACGCCGTCCCGTGTCCGGCCTGCGGGTCCTGATCGGCCTCGCCACCCTGTGCATGTTCCTGCTCGGCCACCCGGTCGCGGAGATGTTCTACTGGCCTGCCGGCGCGGTCGCCTACCTGACCACGCTGGCCGCCGCCACCCTCGCGCTGTTCCTGATCATCGACGGCCGCACCGGCGGCCGCGCCGGGACGCTGCTGCTGTCCGCCGCCCTCACCGCCTGCGCGGCCAGCAGCGAGTCGGGCGCGGTGGCCGCAGCACCGCTGGCACTCGGCCTTGCCGTGGCAGCACCGCACCGGCGATACGCGCCATTGCTGCTGCCGCCGCCGCTGCTGATCGCCGGCTTCGTGTTCTGGACTCTCGCGCGTCACCGCCTGGTCTCGCCCGAGGCGGTGGTGCACGCACCGATGCTGCGCCACCTGATGCAGAGCCTGCGCCCGGTGCCGCGGGTGTTGCTCGACGACATCCGGCCGGCCTGGCCGGCCAGGCTGCTGTTCCTGCTCGGCGTGCGCTGGTGCTGGAGCGGCATGGCCCTGCCCACACGCGCGACGCAGGCGCTGGCCGTCTTTGCCGCCGCCCTGATGCTGGGCGCGTCGGCCACCATCGCCGCCGGCCTGTTCCAGTTCGGCGTGCTGTGCTGCCAGCGGCACGACACCCTGCGTCAGGGCTGGGTGATCCTGGCCATCGCGGCGCTGGCGGTCGCCTCGACGCGCTGGGCGCCGCGTCCGGTGCTCTCCCGGCTCGGTCCGCCGGCCCTGGCGGCGGCCTGCCTGCTCGGCTTCGCCCCGCGCCTCGGCGCGATCGCGGGCGACTTCCGGCTGATGCACGCCATCGCCGTCAGCAACCGCGCCAACTGGCGCGAGGGACGCGATCCGGCCATCCGGGCGATGATCTTCCGCCTGCCGCCGAGCGCCGCCGTCGCCGGCGACCAGGACATCCCCACCGGGCGCTTCACCGAGCCGGCGGCGGATGCCTGGTTCGCGCACGGCATCATGCACTTCTTCGGCAAGCGCAGCATCGTCATCGAACGACCCTGAAGCCGCTTCACCGGTCCGCGGAACGACGGCATCGTCGCGGTCCCGAGGACGAGGCCGGACCAGTGACCACTTGACGGCACGCCAGATCGTGCTCGCGGCGCGCCCGCAGGGACGTTCGACGCCGCAGGACTTCCGCCTCGAGACGGTGGCGATGCCGGAGCCCGGCGAGAACCAGCTCCTGCTCGAAGCCCAGTTCCTGTCGCTCGATCCGTACATGCGCGGCCGCATGGGCGACGCGAGGTCGTACGCCAAGCCGGTGGAGATCGGTCAGGTGATGCCCGGAGAGGCGGTGTGCCGGGTGATCGCCTCGAACCTCCCCGGCTTCGCCGCGGGAGACAGCGTCCGCGCCCTGACCGGCCGGCGCTCGCACGCGACATCCGCCGGCGCGGCGGTGTTGCGGCTCGATCCCGAAGCCGCCACGCTCACCACCAGCCTCGGCGTGCTCGGCATGCCCGGCTTCACCGCCTACGCCGGGCTGCACGCCATCGGCAAGCCGCGGCAGGGCGAGACCGTCGTGGTCGCCGCGGCCAGCGGCCCGGTCGGCTCTCTGGTCGGGCAGCTGGCGCAGCTGCGCGGCGCGCGGGCCGTAGGCATCGCCGGCGGGATAGAGAAATGCGCCTACGTGCGCGAGACACCGGGGCTTCGATGCGGCGCGGGACCACCGCGGGCCGGGTTTCGCCGCACGACTCGCGAGTGCCTGCCCGAGCGGCATCGACGTGTATTTTGAGAATGTCGGTGGCGCGATATGGCAGGCGGTGCTGCCGCTGCTCAACAGCTACGCCCGAATCCCGGTGTGCGGCCTGATCGCGCAGCACGATGGCGGCACCTCGGACGCGCACGACCATCTGCCGTCGACGATGCGGGCGATCCTGACCAGGAGCCTGACCGCGCGCGGCTTCATCAACACCGAGTTCGTCGACGCGCTCTATACGGAGTTCCAGCGCGAGGTCGGCGGGGGCCTGCGCGAGAGCCGGATTCGCCATCGCGAGGACATCGTCGACGGTCTGGAGAATGCGCCGGGTGTGTTCATCGGAATGCTCGAAGGCGGCACTTTCGGCAAGCTGCTGATACGCATCTGACGACGACGCCGGGATCCTGCCGGACCGTCCTACACCTTCTTGCGTATGTCGCTGAGCCAGCTGACATGCTTGCCGAGCCTGAGGCAGATCGCCGACGGCTCCATGCCCTGCTGCAGCAGCACGAGTGCACGGTCGCGCAACGCCGCCTGATGCGCGAGCAGACGCGGGCTATCCTCGGGACCGACAGCCGGCGCCGCGGCAGCACGCCGGTCGTACACCGCGTCGCGACGCAGCTTCTCGCGCGCGAGAAGCTCGAAGATCTGGTGTGGAACCATTCCCATGCTCTGTGCCGCGGCTTTCACCGGCATCCTGCGCTCGTGCACGAGGCGCCATGCCCGCGCGGCCGGTGTGTCAGAACTCATCAATGCCTCGCCCAATGGTCCTGTCCGCTTCCTGACTGTGGCTCACCAGACGCAGTGTCGACGTTTTCGCCGCGCTGCGCCAGCTTTCTTCTTGACTGGCTCGACAGCATTTTCAGTGCTGCAAGAACACCGGAATATCCGCCGTCGCGATCATGTGACGGGTCACGCTGCCAAGTAGACGTTCATGCACCGGGGAATGCACGAACGCGCCCATCACCAGCAGATCGGCCTGCGCCTCCCGCGCGCCTCGCAGCAACCTCTCGCCGACATCGGCGCGGCCGCCGTCCAGCCGCTTCAGCTGCACCGCCAAGCCATGATCGCGGAAGATCGCGGGCACTTCAGTCAGATCCGCGTCCGTCAGCAGCACGATCCGCGCAGCACGGCGCAGCAGCGGCAGCGCTGCCTGCACCGCACGGCGCACAGCTTCGTCGTCCCGCCATGCCACCGCGATCACCTCGCCGAAGCGCACGCCTCCGCGCGGCGGCAGCAGCAGCACCGGACGCTCCGCCTCGAACAGCGCGGCCTGCAGCGCGCGCCGCTCTTGCTCCGGCGCGTCTCCGTCATCCTCGCCCCCGCCCTCCGGCCGCGCGAGCACGATCTGGCT
>CAXTOC010000167.1:0-1554 GCA_964245725.1 uncultured Acetobacteraceae bacterium
GCGTTCGGGATGCTCATGGCCGACGTGCAGCACGACCTGTCGCGCACCTCGATCGGCCCGCTGGCCGACCTGGACGCCGACCAGCTGGAGCGCGTCTACGCCCCGATGGTCGAGCAGGCCGGGCAGATCGCCGGCGTGCGCATCTTCCAGGCCGCCACCCGCCTGGACCAGGACGGCGTGCTGCGCGCCGCCGGCGGCCGCGTGCTCACCGTCTGTGCGGCGGCACCGCGGTTGATCGACGCGCGCGACGCCGCCTACGCCGCGATCGCCCGCATCGAGTGGCCGGACGGGATCTGGCGGCGCGACATCGGCGTGCGCGCCCTGAAGGGGAACCGATGAGCAAGCTGTCGATCAGCCGCGACACCAGGCTGTGCATCTCGCTGGCGGCGCGCCCGGGCCAATTCGGCACCCGCTTCCACAACCACCTGTACGAGGCGCTGGATCTCGACTTCGTCTACAAGGCGTTCCGGCCGCGCGACCTAGCGGCGGCAATCGCCGGCATACGCGCGCTGGACGTGCGCGGCTGCGGCGTGTCGATGCCGTTCAAGGAGGCCTGCATCCCGATGCTGGACCGGCTCGACGCCTCGGCCCAGGCGATCGGCTCGGTGAACACCATCGTCAACGATGATGGGGTCCTGCACGCCTACAACACCGACTACATCGCGGTGCAGCGGCTGGTCGGCGGGGGCGGGATCGACGCCGCGACGCCGTTCCTGCTGCGCGGCAGCGGCGGCATGGCCAAGGCGATGGCCTGCGCGCTGCGCGACTGCGGCTTCGCCCGTGGCGCGATCGTGGCGCGCAACGAGCGCGCCGGGCGTGCGCTCGCCGGCAGGCTCGGCTACCGCTGGAGCGACGCCCCGGGGAGCGCCCGGCCAGCGATGCTGGTCAACGCTACGCCGATCGGCATGCAGGGCGGCCCGGAGGCCGATGACCTGGCGTTCGATCAAGCGCTGGTCGAGGCGGCGGAGCTGGTCGTCGACGCGGTGGCGCTGCCGTCGGAGACCGGGCTGATCCGCGCCGCACGCCGCTCAGGCAAGCGCGTCGTCACCGGCGCCGAGATCCAGACCGTGCAGGCGCTGGAGCAGTTCATCCTCTATACCGGGATCACCCCGAGCCCGGACCAAGTCGCGGCGGCGGCCGCCTTCGCCGGAGCGCCGGCAGCCCCTCGATGAGGCTCGTCGTCCAGCCGGACGCGGCGGCTGCCGCCCGCCATGCCGCAGCGCTGATCGCGCGGCGCCTCCGCGCCGAGCCGGACATCGCGCTGGGCCTCGCCACCGGCCGCACGATGCAGCCTGTCTACGCCGAGCTGGTGCGGCTGCACCGGCAGCAGGCGCTCGATTTCTTGCGCTGTCGCTGCTTCAACCTCGACGAGTACGTGGGGCTCGGTGCGGCGGATCCGCACTCCTATCGCGGCTTCATGGACCGTCACCTGTTCTCGCAGGTCAACGTGGCAGCCGGCCGTACCCGGCTGCCCGACGGCATGCAGGCCGATCTCGCGGCGGAAGCTGCGCGCTACGAGGCCGCCATCCGCGACGCCGGCGGGATCGGCCTGCC
>CAXTOC010000167.1:1564-6363 GCA_964245725.1 uncultured Acetobacteraceae bacterium
GCGGCGAGACCGGCCATATCGGCTTCAACGAGCCGGGCTCGCCGCTCGCCTCGCGCACCCGCGAGGTGGTCCTGACCGCGCGCACCCGCGAGCAGAACGCCGCGATGTTCGGCGGCCGCGCCGAGGATGTGCCGCCGCGCGCCCTGACGATGGGAGTCGGCACCATCCTGGAGGCGCGCGAGATCCTGCTGCTGGCGACCGGTGCGGCGAAGGCGGCGGTGCTGGCCCGGGCGCTGGAGGGTCCGGTCACCCCGATGCTCACCGCCTCGGCGTTGCAAACTCACCCATGCTGCGCGGTGGTCGCCGACGCGGCCGCGGCGGCCGGGTTGGCAGGATGCTTGGAACGAGCAGTCAAGGGCTCCGCCCTTGACCCGCTCGGGCCGGTGGCCCCAGACCCGGATTCATCAGATGTCTTCGTCGCGTCGTGATGCTCCTCGAGCGTTCCGGCAGGACGCTAGAGATGCAGCTGCGCGCTCTGCGCCGAGCGGTCGTACTTCGACCCGGTGGCGACCACCAGGCCGAGCTGCTCACCGAAGCATTGTAGCGACTTCTCGCCGCCCGCCGGCAGCGGGATCTGCCGTATCTTGCAGTGCAGGATCAGCGCCGCCGCCAGCGTCGGGCCCTCGATGACGACGTCCTGCTGCGACCCGTCGCCGCCGTCGCCCGCGATCGTGATGCGGAAGCGCACCGCCCCGCCGGCTCCGCTCGCCTCCGCCGCGCAGCGCAGCACCGCACCCGTCGGGTGCGGCTGCTGTGACCGGCGATGATACTCCTTGACCGCTTGCACCACTTCGGCCGGCCGAAACAGCACGTGGCGTATCTCCGAAGGCATGTCCGTCTCCCGTGACGGAGCGGACGATACGCCGATTTGGTTGACAAATTCCTTACCTTGCCGGGACCGCTACACCGGCGTCGGGTTGCGCTCGCTGAAGCCGCTCTGGTGCCAGTACGGGTAGGGCAGCGTGACCGCGCTCGCCGCATCGAGCGCCGCGACCTGCTCGGCGGTCAGGTTCCAGCCCACCGCGCCGAGATTCTGCACCAGCTGCTCCTCGTTGCGCGCGCCGACGATCACGTTCGACACCGTGGGCCGCTGCAGCAGCCAGTTCAGCGCGATCTGCGGCACGCTGCGCCCGGTCTGCTCGGCGATGCGGTCGATCGCCTCGACCACCTTGAACACATGCTCGTCCGGCACCGGCGGTCCCATCTCCGCGGTCTTGTGCAGGCGCGAGCCGGCGGGCAGCGGCTGGCCGCGCCGTATCTTGCCGGTCAGGCGGCCCCAGCCGAGGGGGCTCCAGACCACGGCACCCACACCCTGCTCCAACCCGAGCGGCATCAGCTCCCACTCGTAGTCGCGCCCGATCAGCGAGTAGTAGGTCTGGTTGGCGACGTAGCGCGCCAGGTTGTAGCGCTCCGAGATGCTGAGCGACTTCATCAGGTGCCAGCCGGAGAAGTTGGAGACGCCGAGGTAGCGGATCTTGCCCGCCCGTACCAGGTCGTCCAGCGCGCCCAGGGTCTCCTCGGCCGGCGTCCTGGCATCGAAGCCGTGCAGCTGGAACAGGTCGATATAGTCGGTGCCGAGGCGGCGGAGCGCGCGCTCCGCCGCCTGGATCAGGTGGTGGCGCGAGGAGCCGACGTCGTTGGGCTCGTCGGAGCTGCGGAAGGTCGCCTTGGTCGAGATGATCACCTTGTCGCGCCGTCCCCGGATCGCGCCGCCGAGGATCTCCTCCGCGGCGCCGGCGGAGTAGATGTCCGCACTGTCGAACATGGTCAGGCCGTGCTCGAGGCAGACATCGACCAGGCGGGTGGCGCCCTGGACGTCGGTGTCGCCCCAGGCGCGGAAGAACTCGTTGGCGCCCCCGAAGGTGCCGGTGCCCAGGCTCAGCACCGGCACCTTGAAGCCGGAGCGGCCGAGATGTCTGTATTCCATGGTTTTTCCTTCGCCCCAGGCACCTGGGCAGAGAGCTCTGAACAGAATTCTCAACCATGACGCCTCGGCCGCCCTATGGTTCAGGTCGCGCCCGGAGGCATCGACCATGGTCGAAGACAGAAGCCGACACACCCACCTGACGACGCCGGCGGGAGAGCATCGCCTGCACCCGGAGACCCTGATGCTGGGCTACGGCTACGATCCCGCGCTGTCGGAGGGTGCGGTCAAGCCGCCGGTGTTCCTCACCTCCACCTTCGTGTTCCGCTCGGCCGAGGAGGGGCGGGACTATTTCGACGTGGTGGCCGGGCGGCGCGAGGTGCCCGCAGGCGGCGCGGGGCTGGTCTATAGCCGGTTCAACCACCCGAACGCCGAGATCGCCGAGGACCGGCTGGCGATCCAGGAAGGTGCCGAGGCGGGATTGCTGTTCAGTGCGGGGATGTCGGCGATCGCCACCACGATCCTGGCCTACGCCCGGCCGGGAGACGCGATCCTGCACAGCCAGCCGCTCTACGGCGGCACCGAGACCCTGCTGGTGCGCACGCTCGCCAATTTCGGCATGGCGGCGGAAGGCTTCACCGACGGGCTGGACGAGGCCGCCATCGACGCCGCCGCGGCGCGCGCCGCGTCGCGCGGACGGGTCAGCGTGATCCTCGTCGAGACGCCGTCGAACCCGCTGAACTCGCTGGTCGACCTGTCGCTGGTCGCGGCACTGCGCGACCGGCTGGCGGCGTCGCAGGGCCACGCACCGCTGATCCTGTGCGACAACACCATGCTGGGGCCGATCTTCCAGGCGCCGCTGCGCTTGGGCGTCGACATCGTGGTGTACTCGCTGACCAAGTATATCGGCGGCCACAGCGACCTGGTCGGTGGGGCGGCACTGGGCAGCAAGGCGGCGCTGCGGCCGGTGCGCACGCTGCGCAGCGCGATCGGCACCGGGCTCGACCCGCACTCCTGCTGGATGGTCGGGCGCTCGCTGGAGACCCTGTCGCTGCGCATGCGCGAGGCGGCACGCAACGCCGAGATGGTGGCGAACTTCCTCGCCCTGCATCCGCGCGTGCGTCGCGTGCACGCGCTGAACCTGCTGCGCGAGCACGAGCCGGGCGCCGCCGTGCACGCGCGTCAGGCGACAGGCGCCGGCTCGACCTTCAGCGTCGTGATCGAGGGCGGCATCGAGGAGGCGTTTCGGGTGCTCAACCGGCTGCGCATCTTCAAGCTGGCGGTGAGCCTCGGCGGCACCGAGTCGCTGGCCAGCCACCCGGCCTCGACCACCCATTCCGGGGTGCCCGCCGCGGTGCGCGCCCAGGCAGGGGTCACCGACGGGCTGATCCGGCTCAGCATCGGCATCGAGAACGCCGAGGACCTGATCGCCGACCTCACCCAGGCGCTGGCGGAACCGGAACGTTAGCCCCGCCGGCAGCGGTCCGCGAAACCCGGACGCTGCACCGACGCTGCCTCAGCATGCGGAGCGGTCGCGACCGCCCCGGGCCGGCAACCGCCGGTCCCTACGTGGAGCGAGGCGCATCGATCAGGATCTTCTGGGCTGGCCGCCGCGCCGGTTCGCCGGCCTGCTGCCGCAGCCGGCCATGCACCGGCTGTTCGCGCGCTCGCGCCTGCTGCGCCGGCTGACCGTGGGCGTGCTCAGCCGCATCGAGCTCGTCATCATGGGGGGCCACAAGCAGCGCCCGCGCCTGGACATCATCCGGCGGGTCCGGCGCGAGCGCGAGTCGCTGCTCAGCGGCAACGAGGCGTTCATGATCTACTCGACGGCGGCGGCGCAGCGTGCGGTCGGCGGGATCATGGCCGAGGTCGGCGTGTTCCAGGGCTGCTCGGCCAAGCTGATCAGCCTGGCCGGGCGGCCGTCCGAGCTGCACCTGTTCGACACCTTCGAGGGTCTCCCGGAACCGGACCGCGACGAGCGGCGGGCGATGCGACGCGGCCACTACGCCGCCTCGCTGGAGGCGGTGCGTGCCTACCTCGCCGACCAGCCCAACATCGTGTTCCACAAGGGCTGCTTCACCGGCGAGGGCCTCGGCTGCGCCGACCGCGCCTTCTCGTTCGTGCATCTCGACGTGGACCTCAAGCAGGGCACGCGGGCCTGCCTGGAGTTCTTCTACCCGCGCATGCTGCCGGGCGGCGTCATCCTGTCGCACGACTACTCCTATCTCGACGGCGTGCGCCAGGCCTTCGCGGAGTTCCTCGCCGGGCGCCCCGAGAAGCCGCTGGAGCTGCCGAGCTCCCAGGTCATGCTGATCAAGGCCTAGCGGAGGACGATCGGGGTCCGGGGCCGCCGGCCCCGGTGGGTCAAGGGCAAGCCCTTGCCCGTCTCCTTGCCCGCCTGGCGGTTCGCAGACGCGCCCACGGCTGCTAGAAGCTGCGGCGGCCCGGCGCTTCCCGCGGGCCGCCTGTCGAGGATCGAGCGGATGGCGGTCGAGCAGATGGCGCAGCAACCGGTCGGGCGGCGCGGCGTCTGCCTGGTGATCTCGGCACCCTCGGGTGCGGGCAAGAGCACCATCGCCAACGCCCTGCGCGGCTCGGAGCCGGAGCTCAGGCACTCGGTCAGCGTCACCACCCGCGCGCCACGTGCGGGCGAGGTTGAGGGGGTGCACTACTACTATCGCAGCGCTGCCGAGTTCGACGCCATGGCGCAGTCCGGCGCGCTGCTGGAGTGGGCGACCGTGTTCGGGCGCGGCTACGGCACGCCGCGCGCGCCGGTCGAGGCCTGGCTCGGCTCCGGGCGCGACATGGTGTTCGACATCGACTGGCAGGGACATCGCCAGATCCGCGCCGCACTGCCCGAGGACGTGGTCAGCCTGTTCGTGCTGCCGCCGTCGCTCGACGTGCTGGAGCAGCGCCTGCGCGCGCGCGCAGGCGC
>CAXTOC010000168.1:0-6354 GCA_964245725.1 uncultured Acetobacteraceae bacterium
GATCTCCACCCACTCCCGTTCGGCGGGTTGCTGGGCGGCGGCGAGGACAGCTTCCGCTTCGTACTCACGCGTGACGAGTTCCTCGACCTGTTCTTCGACGATCTGGCACTTCCCGATCTCGTCAAGCGCGAGATCACCACCACGGAGTCGATGAGCACCAGCCGGGCCGGGCTCAGCAATGACGGTGCGCCGTCGCAGCTCGATCTGGGCCGTACCATGCGCTACTCGATGGCGCGACGGATCGGCCTGAGGCGTCCGAAGCCGGACTTCGTCAAGGAGATCGAGGCGCGGATCGCAGCACTCGAAGACCAGGACGAGGTCTCTCCGGCCCTGCAAGAGGAACTCGTCGGGCTGAAGGCGGACCTCGCGACGGTACAGCGGCGGCTGAACCGTGTTCCCTGGATCGACCCGGTCGACCTGCGCTATCGGCGGTTCACCCAGACGCCGAAACCGTCCACCCGGGCGGTGATGTTCTGCATCATGGACGTGTCCGGATCCATGACCGAGCGCATGAAGGACCTAGCCAAGCAGTTCTTCCTGCTGCTGCACGTCTTCCTCGAGCGGCGCTACAAGCAGGTCGACCTGATCTTCATCCGTCACGCCGAGGTCGCCGAGGAAGTCGACGAGGAGACCTTCTTCACCGACCCGCGCACCGGCGGCACCATCGTCTCCTCCGCACTCAACGAGATGATCGGCATCCAGCAGAAACGCTATCCGGCCTCGGCGTGGAACATCTACGTCGCGCAGGCCTCCGACGGGGACAACTCCGCCTCCGATACGCCGCGCTCGTGCGCGCTGCTGCAGACCAGGATCCTGCCCAACGTGCAGTACTACGCCTACATCGAGATCGTCGGCTCGGGCGCCATCATCCGCGGCGAGACCGATCTGTGGCGCGGCTACAAGCAGGTCGCCGAGGGGAGCGAACGTCTGGTCATGCGTCAGGTGGCGGAGAAGCGGGACATCTTCCCGGTGTTCCGCGAGCTGTTCGCACGCCGCGCCGAGGCCTCCCCATGAGCCTGGTGCCGCATCGTCACCGATCCGTCTCGCTGCCCGGCCCGGCACGGGCGATCGCGCCGATCATGCTCGATCGGCCGCTGCCGCCGGAGAGCGAGCCCGACCTGCTCTATCGCGGCGCGGACTGGAACTTCGAGACCCTGCGTCACGCCTACGACGCCATCGAGCGCATCGCGGAGCGCGAGCTGAAGCTGGAGATCTATCCCAACCGGATCGAGGTGATCACCTCGGAGCAGATGCTCGACGTCTACACGTCGCATGGCATGCCGCTGATCTACAAGCATTGGTCGTTCGGCAAGCGCTTCGTCGGGCATCAGAACGCGTACAAGCGCGGCCTGATGGGCTTGGCCTACGAGGTGGTGATCAACTCCAACCCTTGCATCAGCTACCTGATGGAGGAGAACAGCGCCACGATGCAGGCGCTGGTGATCGCGCACGCCGCCTTCGGCCACAACCACTTCTTCCGCAACAACCGCCTGTTCCGCGAGTGGACCGAGCCCACCGGCATCCTCGACTATCTCGAGTTCGCCCGCTCCTACATCGCGCGCTGCGAGGAGCGTCATGGCGTCGCCGCGGTCGAGCGCGTCCTCGACGCCGCACACGCGTTGCAGAACCAGGGCGTGAACCGGCACTCGGGCGCCAAGATGATGGACCTCAAGGCGGAGCAGGCGCGCGACCGCGAGCGTCGCGAGCACGAGGATCGTGTCTACAACGACCTCTGGCGCACGCTGCCGTCCGGCAGCACCGCCCAGGTCGCGAACATGATCGGCGACCGTCGTCGCCGGCTCGGCCTGCCCGAGGAAAACCTGCTCTATTTCCTGGAGAAGAACGCACCCAAGCTGGCGCCGTGGGAGCGCGAGGTGATCCGCATCGTCCGGCTGATCGCGCAGTACTTCTATCCGCAGCCGCAGGCCAAGATGATGAACGAGGGCTGCGCCACCTGGGTGCACCAGGCGATCATGACCCGGCTGCACGAGCAGGGCCGCATCAACGACGCGGCCTTCCTCGAGGTGATCCACTCCACCACCAACGTCATCACCCAGCCCGGCTTCGACCATCCGGGCGGCGGCAGCTTCAATCCCTATGCGCTGGGCTACGCGATGATGACCGACATCGCGCGCATCTGCGAGACACCCACCGCCGAGGACCGGGCATGGTTCCCCGACATCGCAGGCAGTCAGGACCCGATCGGCACGCTGAAGCACGCGTGGTCGGAGTATCGCGACGAGAGCTTCATCCAGCAGTTCCTGTCACCGGCGGTCATGCGCCAGTTCCGCATGTTCAGGCTGCTCGATGACGTCGCCAAGCCCTATCTGCTGGTCGACGACATCCATGACGACGTCGGCTACCGGGAGATCCGCCGTGCCCTGGCACGCAGCTACGACCCGAGCCAGTTCTACGCCGAGCTCGAGATCGTCGACGTCGACCTGGCCGGCGACCGCTGCCTGCGCATCGAGCATCGCACCCGTCCAGGCCAGCTTCTCGCCGAGCAGGATGCGCGTGCCTCGTTGAAGCATCTGGCCGAGCTCTGGGGCTACGAGGTCAAGCTGATCGAGCTCGATCCCCAGACCGACACCGTGCTGGCCACTCACAGCGTCTCGCCGCCGCGCAAGCCCTGACGGGCACCCACCCGGCGGCTGGAACCAGCCGTACCACGACGCCCGCTTGAACCCCTCCGCCGGGTGCTCGCGGTCGTATTGTGCCTGCCGGCTCAGCCAGGCATGTTCCGGACCGGCGGCCTCCGAGTGACGCTATAATAACGCCGCGCGAGAGTTCAAGAACAAAACAAGAACTGTTCCGCGAACAGTTGTCGCATTTCCGCCCGATGCCTATCTTCAGCTTGGCCTTGCCGGTTTCGGCCCGCGACGAGACGAGTATGCATGAACACGATAGTTGAGGGTTGAGCGATGTCCGCAACGTATTCGGCGCCACCGCCTCGCCACGATGTGCCGCCGACCCGGCTGAACTTCGAGCTCGACGAGGGGACCACCGAGCTGGTGCGCAGCCTGGCCAAGCTGCTGGGCGTCCCGGAGACCGACGTGATCGCCAAGGCGATCGCCAACGAGGCCTTTATCGTCTCAGAGATCAGCAACGGTCGCAGGTTCGAGCTGCGCGAGCGCAACAAGGTCGCTCCGGTGAATTTCGTCTGACCGCCTCGGCGTGACGCCGAACGAGTTCTACAGCCGGCCGGTCGTCGTCCTCGGCGCCTCGACCGGCACCCCCGCCAGCGCGGGGTCTAGCGACGAGTCCTTCGAGCGCGTGCCCGGTCCGGGACAGTTCGACGTGGTCAAGGCGCGGGAGACCATGCGCGGTTGGCTCGCCGTCATCGTCCTCGCCGTGTTCGGCTCGGAGGTCATCCTGTTCTTCGGCCTGGCGTTCGGCCATGTGCTGCTGATGCAGGACATCAAGGAACTCGGTCTCGTGCTGTTCTCGCCGACGATCGTGGTCGTGGGGACCGTGCTCGGCTTCTATTTCGGCGCCGACAAGGGCAGTCGCGGCTAGTCGCGCGCCAGCCGGTGGAGCCCAGCCGGTAGAGCATCGACAACGACGAGACGAAGGCAGGGCAACGGGACTTGGGGGTCCGGGGCCTGCGGCCCCAGCGGGTCAAGGGCGAAGCCCTCGGCTTGCTTTTCCGGCAGCCAATTCACGTCTCAGGCCTACCCGAGCCGGGACGACCAGGCGCTAGAACATGATCCAGTCGCATAGCTCACGGATCAAGCTCTAGCCTGTTGTTCTGACGAGCATCATCCGGTCGGACGAGCCCGTTCGATCGGATGATGCTCTAGGACTCGTCCCTGATCCACCACTTGATCGGCTGAGGCCCGGAGTCGGGCTTTTCCACCCTGGGCTTGCGGCGAACCGGCTCGGCGGTCGTCGGCGCCGCCGTTGCCGCCTGGCTCACCGCCTGCTCCTGGGCTGCCTGCAGATCCATCTCCACATGGGCCAGACGCGTCTGCAAGGCGACGATCGAGGACCTGCTCTCGAGCAGGCAGCGCTCGGCGGCTTCCCGCCGGCTGCGTTCCTGCTCCAGATCCTGACGCAGCGAGTCGAGCACCTTGTCCTGCTGCTGGGTGGCGCTCTCCGAGCGTACCGCGGTGCGACCCAGGGCGGCGTGCACCACCGGAACCTCGCCATCGCGGACGTAGCGGTGACGCTGCCCGGTGACGGAGACGTTGGCACGACCGCTGCCTGAGGCGGGAGCGCTGGAGGTGCGACGACCTCCCATATGGTCGAGTGCCTGGCGAAGCTGGGCTTCGGCGCTGCGCGCTCCGCCTTCCGAGGCCGGCGTATCGTCGTCTGGGCCCCGTGCGGGGCGATGTTCTGACAAGTTCAACTCTCTATTAATAGGCATTCTTTTTGATAGACATTCTTTTGTTGTCGGTAAATTTGGGCTGCCTGACGGAAGTTCAAGGTATCCTGTGCCGCTCGTTTCACGAACTTATCTTCACGCCCTTCCAGAAAGCAACACGGCCCCTGATGTTTTCCGCCGCCTGCTTCGGCTCCGCATAGTACCACACCGCGTCCGGGTTGGTCTTTCCGTCGACTTCCAGCGAGTAGTAGTTCGCCGTGCCCTTCCAGGGACAGACGCTGGTCTGCCCGCTCGGCCTGACGACCTCCTGGCGCAGCGAAGCGGACGGGAAGTAGGCGTTTCCCTCCACCATGACGATGTCTTCACTCTCGGCAATGACCTGCCCGTTCCAGCTTGCCTGCATGATACTCTCCTGTTCCATGGCGCCTGCGGCCGAGCGCGACCGCGACGTCAGGTTACGGTAGGTCGTCGGCCGGGCAGGAGCTGCCTTCGGGCGCGAATGCCTCGATCACGATATCAAGACCCACCGTGCCGCTCCAGCAAGGCGTGCCGAGCGGCGACAGCAGGTCGTTGAACGCGGCGAGCTCCGTATGGTCCGCCTGGCCGACGCGGCCATGCACCGCCCAGACCGGGTGACCGTCATGCAGATGCTGCGTCGCCAGATCGGCGTCGGCGGTCCACAGGTCCGGCGGGAACGGAATGCCCAGCCGCTGCAGCCGCACGTTCATCATCTCGATCGCGCCGGGATCGTCGGTGAGCAGCAGCGACTCCGGCGAGAGGCTGGCGCGCAGCAGCAGCGCCGCGTCGTTCCACAGCGGCTTGGTCTCCAGCCGGTAGTACGGCAGTAGGTTGATCACCCCGAGACTGGCCAGCATGCTGATCGCCCCCCAGGAGGCGATGCGAGGCAGCCGGGCGACACCCAGGCCGGCGAACAGGAAGAAGATCGGGCCGCTCCAGGCCAGGTAGCGCGGCATCCACACCGACGACACCAGGGACGTGACGAGCAGGCCCAGGGGCAGGGTGAGCAGCGCGACCGCCGAGACCAGCGCCGCCCGGTCGCGCCGCGCGTGGTGCCACAGGCCGGCCACTGCAGCGATCGCGGCGACCAGGCCGAGCCAGGGGAGGCCGTCCGGGAAGGTATGGAAGCTGATCAGGCTGGTGGTGCGCAGCAGATACACAGCTTGGATCGTGGTCCAGATCCGGGTCCAGCTCAGCGGCGGCACCCAGTCCAGACCGCTTCCCATGCGGCCGTGCGTGAGCGTGTGCATCGCCACGATCCAGGGCAGGTAACAGCACAGGATCGCGACATGCACGATCGCCGCGTTGACCAGCAGGCCGCGTCGATGCTCCGGCTGCGCCCGCGCGATCAGGCCGATGGCGATCAGCGCGGCCAGCAGCCAGAACAGCGCGACGCTGAGGGTGTCGAGCGCGCCGATGGTGCCGAGGACGTAGACCAGCCAGCCCGGTCTCGCCGCATCCGGCCGGTCGACGCGACGCGCCGCGGCCTCGGGATCGCGGAGCAGTGCCGCGAGCCCCCAGAGCGCCAGCAGGATGAAGCTGATCACCAGCGTGTAGGACCGCGCCTCCTGGCCGTACTGCACCTGGAACGGCGACAGCGCCAGCAGCATCGCCGCCGCGGTGGCGGCCCGGCGGCCGCCAATCATGCGCGCCAGGCCGAACAGCAGCGCGCAGGACAGCGCGCCGAACAGCGCCGCCGGCAGGCGAAGGCTGGCCTCGTCTGTGCCCAGCGGGACGAACCAGCGCGAGATCAGGAAGTAGAGCGGCAGGTGGTGGAAGGACAGCGAATCGATGATGAGGTCGAGCGTGCCGAGGCTCGCGCGCCGCAGCGTGGTGACCTCGTCGAGCCAGAACGGCTTGTTGCCGAGCTCGTAGAGGCGGGCGAACAGCCCGACCGTGAACAGGCAGCCGGCGAGCATGAAATCCGTCAGCCGGTCCGAGGCGCCTCGGGAGGTGAGGCGCGGAACGACCGGGGCGGCATGATGTTTGGGAGGATGATCGCCGATGAGCAC
>CAXTOC010000169.1:0-6325 GCA_964245725.1 uncultured Acetobacteraceae bacterium
ATCACGGGCTCGCCGCGCATGGCCGTCCGTACATCAACCCCCCCGACGAGGCGCGCCAGGCCGACCCGGACCGCATCGACCTGGTGCGGCCGGTGGCCGACAGCCTGACCCAGAGCGGCACCTGGCTGCTGATCCGCGCACCGCGCGGCGTCTACATGCCGCACGAGCAGATCCTCGACCTGTTCGACCACGTCTCCCTGTATCGCGACGACGGCACCCTGATGAGCGGCCGCACCGCGGTGATGGACGTCCGGCGCGGCATCGTGCTGTCGGACGACTGGGTGCATGCGGAAGGACCGTTCGGGGTGCTCGACGCGCAGGGCGAGCTGATGTCGCAGCATGACGGCGTGGTGCAGTTCCGCGGGCCGGCCCGGATGATCCTGAACGACGACCACGTGGCGCATCCGCCCGGCGCGGCCGCCGCGCGATGAGGCGTCGTCGCTTCCGCCCGGACTGGCTGCGCCGGTGTCGCGCGGCATCGTCCGCGTTCGGCCTGCTGCTGAGCTCGCCGCTCGCGCGCGCCCAGCAGATCGACCTCTCGCATGGCGGCCAGATCACGGTCACCGCGGTCGGCGGCTTCGACTGGGACCAGAAGGCGCAGACCGTGACCGCCTATCGCGACGCGCAGGCGGTGCGCGGCACCGGCACCGTCACTGCCGACCGGCTGGTCGCGTTCTATCGCAAGAAGGCCGGCGTCAAGCCGAAGCCGCCGACGCCCGGCCAGGCGCCCGGCGACGAGGGCGGCGCCAACGAGATCTACCGGCTGGAGGCGTTCGGCCACGTGCACCTGTTCACGGCTACCGACCAGGCCTTCGGCGACTACGGGATCTACGACATCGACCAAGCGGTGCTGGTGCTCACCGGCCACGCGCTCCGCCTGACCACGCCCACGGACGTGCTGACCGCGCGCGACGTGATGGAATACTGGTCGCAGACCCGCATGTCGGTCGGGCGGGGCGACGCCGTCGTCACCACCAACGACGGCAGGCGCATACGCGCCGACGTGCTGGTGGGCTATAGCGCGCCGCCCGATCCGACGGCCAAGCGGGCGCAACCGGTCAGCGCCAAGCCGGGCGCTGCCGCCGCGGATCCGATCGAGAGCTCGGGCAAGCTGCAGAAGGTGAACGCCTTCGGCCACGTGGTGGTGCGCACCCGCACCGAGACCGTCACCGGCGAGCGCGGCGTCTACGTGCCGGACACCGGCATTGCGCGTATCGTCGGCAATGTCCACATCACGCGCGGACAGAACCAGCTCAACGGAGCGGCGGCGATCGTCAACATGCACACCGGGCTTGCCACCATGACCGAGGATCCGGGCACGCGCGTGCAGGGCCTGATCGTGCCGAACGACGCGAGCGGCCCCGGGCAGGCGCCCGGCACCAGGGGCGCCTCCGGATCGAGCGACGCCTCCGCCCCGACGTCCGGCACGAAGCGGAAGCCATGAACGAGATGCCGCCGCGCTCCCTGCAGGCTGCCCCGGAGCAGCAGGCGCTCAGCGCTGGGCTGAGCGCCCACGGCGTCGGCAAGACCTACAAGAAGCGCGCCGTGGTGCGCGACGTCTCGATCAGCGTGCAGCGCGGCGAGGCGGTCGGCCTGCTCGGGCCGAACGGTGCGGGCAAGACCACCACCTTCTACATGATCGTGGGCTTGGTGCAGCCCGACGAGGGCACGATCAGCCTCGAAGGTGCGGACATCACCCAGCTGCCGATGTACCGGCGCGCCCGCCTCGGCATCGGCTACCTGCCGCAGGAGGCCAGCATCTTCCGCGGCCTGAACGTCGAGCAGAACGTCATGGCGGCGCTGGAGGTGGTCGAGCCCGACCTCGGGCGGCGCGAGACGATGCTGGACGAGCTGCTGCGCGAGTTCGGCATCGCCCGCCTGCGCCGCTCGCCCTCGCTGGCGCTGTCCGGCGGCGAGCGGCGCAGGCTGGAGATCGCGCGCGCGCTCGCCAGCCAGCCCAGCTACATCCTGCTGGACGAGCCGCTGGCCGGAATCGACCCGATCGCGGTGGGCGAGATACGCGACCTGGTGTCGCACCTCAAGCATCGCGGCATCGGCGTGCTGATCACCGACCACAACGTGCGCGAGACGCTGGAGATCATCGACCGCGCCTACATCATGCATGGCGGCCAGGTGCTGATGCAGGGCGCGCCGGAGGAGGTCGTCGCGCACGAGGACGTGCGACGCGTATACCTCGGGGAAAGATTTTCGTTGTAGCTTCCCGTCCCATGGCACTCGGACCACGGCTGGAGCTCAGACACACGCAGTCCCTGGTGATGACGCCGCAGCTGCGTCAGGCCATCAAGCTGCTCGCCTGCACCAACCTGGAGGTGTCGGCCTTCATCGAGGAGGAGCTCGAGCGCAACCCGCTGCTGGAACGCGACGAGCGTGCCGAGCGCATCCTCGAGCTGCCGGCCCTCGACCAGCGCCCCGTCGCGGACAGCGGCATCATCGTCGGCACCGACCTGCTGGTCGCCGCCTCCACCCTGCCCGAGCAGTCCGCCGGACCGCTCGACACCGATTATGCCGAGCAGTTCGACGGCGCCGGCTACGAAGGCGGCGACGGCGCGGATGGCGCGACCGGGATGGATCATGCCGGGATGGAGTATGGCGGCCGCCTGCACGGCCTCTCCGCCGACACCCCGGGCGATGGCGGCCCGTTCATCGAGAACGTCGCCCAGCAGCCACGCAGCCTGCGCGAGCATCTCGGCGAGCAGCTGCGCCTCAGCTTCGCCGACCACGCCGACCGGCTGATCGGCGCGCACCTGATCGCGCTGCTCTGCCCCGCCGGACGCGTCGCGGTCGAGGACGGGGTGCTGGCGGCCGCGCTCGGCACCTCGGCCGAGCGCGTCGCGTCGGTGCGCGCGCGGATGATGCGCTTCGACCCGATCGGGCTGTTCGCCCGCGACCTGCGCGGCTGCCTCGCGGCCCAGCTCGCCGAGCACGACCGGCTGGATCCGGCGATGCAGCTGCTGCTCGACCATCTCGACCTGCTGGCGCGACGCGAGCACAGGCGGCTGCAGGCGCTGTGCGGCGTCGATGCCGAGGACCTCGCCGAGATGATCGCCGAGATCCGCGCGCTCGATCCCAAGCCCGCCGCCGGCTACGATGTCGGCCACGTGCCGCCGATCCTGCCGGACGTGCTGATGCGTCCCGGCCTGAACGGCGACTGGATCCTGGAGCTCAACCCGGACACCCTGCCCCGGCTGCTGGTCAGCGAGGCGTTCCACGCCCGCGTCTCGCTGCGCGCCGGACGGGAGGAGCGGCTGTTCCTGGCCGAGAAGCTGGCCAGCGCCAACTGGCTGGTGAAGTCGCTGCAGCAGCGCGCGCAGACCATCCTGAAGGTCGCCGGCGAGGTGATGCGGCGCCAGGAGGGCTTCCTCGCCGGCGGCGTCGGCCATCTGCGGCCGCTGATCCTGCGCGACATCGCCGAGGCGGTGGAGATGCACGAGAGCACCGTCAGCCGGGTCACCGCGAACAAGTATATCGCCACACCACGCGGCCTGTTCGAGCTGAAATACTTCTTCACCACCGCGATCGCCGGCCTCACCGGCGACAGCCACAGCGCCGAGGCGGTGCGCCACCGCATACGCGGCATGATCGCCGCCGAGGACGCGGTCGCCACCCTCTCCGACGATGCGATCGTGGCAGCACTTCGCCGTGAGGGCGTAGACATCGCGCGCAGAACCGTGGCCAAATACCGTGAGGCGCTGCGAATACCGAGCTCCGTGCAGCGCAAGCGGGAGAAAGCGATCTCCGTCTGATGTCCGGACGTCTGGCCTGAGCGGGATCACGCGTCCGCCATCCGTCGTGAGCTTCCTCCTCCCGACCATCTCGGGGAGACCGCACGCATGCAGATCAATGTCGCCGGCAAGCAGATCGAGCTCTCGGATGCCCTGCGAACGCGCGTCACCGCGCACCTGGACGTTATTGCAGAGAAATATTTCGACGATGCGCTCGAGGCCAACGTCACCTTCAGCCGGGCGCGCAGCTTCTTCACCTGCGACATCAATGTCCGGGCGGCGCGCGGGCTGCTGCTGCGCGGCGAGGGCGAGGCCGCCGACGCGCACGGCGCATTCGACGACGCCGCCGAGCACATCGCCAAGCGGCTGCGTCGCTACCGGCGTCGGGTGAACGAGCATTCCCGCGACCTGGCGCACCGCCGTCCGGAGATCGGGCGCCAGTACGTGCTGCGTCAGGACGACGAGTTCCCGCGCCCCGCACGGCGCGATCCGGCGCCGGACGGTGGCTCCGGCCAGATCTCCTCAGGGGCCTACGCCACCATCGTCGCCGAGCAGGCGACCGACATCGAGTACCTGACCGTCGGCGAGGCGGTGATGCAGCTCGATCTGGCCGACCAGACGGTGCTGATGTTCCGCAACAACGCCAGCGGCGAGATCAACGTGGTGTATCGCCGCGCCGACGGCCATATCGGCTGGCTGGACCCGACCGACAGCTGAGGCGGAGCCGGCGCTGCCGGTCACCTCGTCCGTCGGCCTCAGTGCACCAGGGTCGGCATCATCTCGTGCTGGCGGATCGCAGCGAAGGCCACCTCTCGGTCTCCGGCGAGCGCCATCGGCGTGCCGTCCGCAGCGTGGATCGAGAACGCCGCCGTGCCGTCCACCATCACCGGCTTCACGTAGGCGAGCTGCGCCATCCCGAGCGCCTGAAGCTGCTGCGCCGAGAGCTGGCGTATGTCGACCGGCAAGAGGTCGCCGGGTGGTGCCTGCGCCACGGCAGGGTTCTCAGTCTGTGAACTCATGGTCCTGTTCCTTCAGCAGGCGCGACCGTCCCCTGCGGGCAACGTCGCGCTCTCCAGTGCAGTTCAGTCCTCGATTGCGACCGAGCGCACGACGCGCGGCGGTCGCGACGGCGTCCGTGCGAGTTCGCCCGTCGTCGCCTTGCCGGGCACCGCGGCGCGAGCGCGATCGGCACCCACGCCACCCTGAGGGCCGCCGCCCTCGGAGATCTCGATCCGCTTCACCCGTACTTCCGGCTGCGGCCGCACCAGGTCGATGTGCAGCAGGCCGCGATCCAGCCAGGCAGCGCCGATCTCGATGCCTTCGGCGAGCACGAAGGCGCGCTGGAACTGCCGCGCGGCGATGCCGCGATGCAGGAAGATGCGCCCCTGCGTGTCGTCGCTCTGGCGGCCGCGTATCACCAGCTGGTTGTCTTCCTGGGTGATCTGCAGGTCGTCCATCTCGAAGCCGGCGACGGCGAGGGTGATGCGCAGGCCGGTCGCGCTGATCTGCTCTATGTTGTAGGGCGGATAGCCGTCCGAGGACGTCTTGGACGCGCGCTCGAGCATCTGCTCGAGATGGTCGAAGCCGAGGAACAGCGGCGAGGCGAAGAGCCGGCCAGACATTGAGCCTCCTCCTTGGAGCGAGACGGTGCGGAACCCGATATGGCGTTCCGGCCCTGACGATATGGGCTGCCCCGCGCGCGGCGCAAGCATCCCGCGCCGGCGACGCCGCCGACCGCGTCTTGGCGGCCGCGGCCGGCACCGCTACATCGCGGTCATGAGTCCGGCCGTTCCCGCCAGCATCGATCAGGTCGCCGATCCGCTGGAGATCCTGATCGCCCCGCACCCGATGCTGCGGCAGCGGACGCGCGCGGTGCGCCCCGAGGACGTGGCGGCGCTGCGGCCGTTGCTGCCGCGCATGTTCGCCGCGATGTATCGCGCCCCGGGGATCGGCCTCGCGGCACCCCAGGTCGGCCTCGGGCTGCGCTTCGCCCTGATCGACCTGATGGAGCATGAGGTCGCGGCACCGCTCACCCTGATCAATCCCGAGGTCGTCGCCGGCAGCGACACGCTGACCTCGCGCGAGGAAGGCTGCCTGTCGCTGCCCAACCAGTACGCCGACGTGATCCGTCCGCAGAGCGTGCGGGTGCGCTACCAGGACCTCGATGGCGGCTGGCACCAGATCGACGCCGAAGGGCTGCTCGCCACCTGCCTGCAGCACGAGATCGATCATCTCGACGGGGTGCTGTTCGTCGACCACATCTCGGCACTCAAGCGCAACATGCTGATGCGGCGCCTGGCCAAGGCGCAGAAGCTCGCCACCAGGCCGGACGCTTGAGCGGGCTGCGTCTGGCCTTCCTGGGCACGCCGGCCTTCGCCGTGCCGGCGCTGCAGGCGCTGCACCGGGCCGGCCACGAGATGGTCGCCGTCTACAGCCAGCCGCCGCGCCCGGCGGGCCGCGGCGGCTGGTGTCGGCGGCGCTGACGGTCGGGCAACTGCCGCCGCTGGACCTGATCCTGATCAGCCACGCCCACTTCGACCACCTGGACCGGCCGACGCTGGCCCGGCTGGACAAGCGGACGC
>CAXTOC010000170.1:0-5817 GCA_964245725.1 uncultured Acetobacteraceae bacterium
GATCGGCAATCTGGGCCTGGTGCCCCCGGAGCGTCGGGTCAGCGGCGCGACCGCCACGCTGGTGATGGGCGCCTTCACCCACGCCTCGACCGCACGGCCGAGCCGCTTCTCGGACGGCCGGTTCGGGCTGTGGTACTGCGGCGACCGCTTCGAGGTGGCGCTGGCGGAGACCGCCTACCACTTCGAGCGCTTCATGCGCGACACCGGCGAGGCCGCCGCCGACGCCGACTTCCGCGAGCTGACCTGCGGCATCGGCGGCCTGCTGCACGACCTGCGCAAGTCCGATCCGGAAGGCTGCCTGGCGCCGGACGACTGGGCGCCGGGACAGGCGCTGGGCCGACGCGTGCGCGCCGCCGGCGTGGACGGGGTGGTCTATCCCAGCGTGCGCACTTCGGTCGGGCTCGCCGCCGGCCTGTTCTGGCCGAACTGCGTGACGCTGCCGGTGGTGCAGGCGCGCCAGCTGCGCTATCGCTGGGACGGCAGCCGGATGACGGCCTGGTTCGAGCACGGCACCCGCGACTGGATCGGCTACGAGGCGGCCTGACCCGCACGCGGGCGCGGCTCCGGGCGGTGATCCGGAAACGATGTGTTGCCGCGCCGCCTCTTTCTCGCGACCGGCAGCGGCGCCATCCTGTCCCCCGCGCCGCGCGGCCTCCGCCCTCCCCGGCTACGCGGCGGAACCCGTCAGAAGGACGCCCAGATGACCAAGGTGCTGGTTCTGTACTACTCCGCCTACGGCCACGTCGAGACCATGGCCGAGGCGGTCGCCGAGGGGGCGCGCGGCGCCGGCGCCGTCGTCGACGTCAGACGGGTGCCGGAGCTGGTGCCCGAGGAGGTCGCGCGCTCGAGCCACTTCAAGCTCGACCAGAAGGCGCCGATCGCGCAGCCCGACGAGCTGGTCGGATACGACGCGATCATCGTCGGCACCGGCACGCGCTACGGCCGGATGTCCTCGCAGATGGCCAATTTCTGGGACCGCACCGGCGCGCTCTGGGCGCGCGGCGCGCTGGTCGGCAAGGTCGGCGCCGCCTTCACCTCGACCGCCAGCCAGCATGGCGGCCAGGAGACCACCCTGCTCTCCATCCTGACCAACCTGCTGCACCAGGGCATGGTGCTGTCCGGCCTGCCCTACGCCTTCCAGGGCCAGCTGAAGCTGGACGAGGTGACCGGCGGCACGCCGTACGGCGCCAGCACGCTGGCCGGCGGCGACGGCTCGCGCCCGGTCAGCGACAACGAGCGCGACGGTGCACGCTTCCTCGGCGCGCACGTGGCCGGCATCGCGGGCAAGCTGCTCGGCTGAGGCCGGCGGCACTCCTGGCGGTACTCATCGTCCGTCGCGGGCGGCGCGGTGCAGCAGGAACAGCGCCTGCTCGCCGAACAGGTTGGCCAGCTGCACCGAGCGCTGCCAGGGGGCGCGGTCGCCCTTGTCGTCGACCGCGAACCAGCGCTGGATGGTATAGCCCTCGCGCTCGCACAGCGCGAAGAAGTCGCGGATGGTGCAGGGATGGATGTTGGGCGTCTCGTACCAGCCGGCCGCCCAGGCGTCGGTCATCGGCATGCGGCCGCGCAGCAGCAGCTGCCAGCGCAGCTGCCAGTGGCCGAAATTGGGAAAGCTGACGATCGCGCGGGTGCCGATGCGCAGCATCTGGCGCAGCACCTCGCGCGGACGCTCCACCGCCTGCAGCGTGCGCGACAGCACCACGTAGTCGAAGGCGGCGTCCGGGTAGTGCGCGAGGTCGCTGTCGGCATCGCCGTGCATCACCGGCAGGCCGTGCGCCACCGAGCGGGTGACCTCCGCCATGTCGATCTCGATGCCGCGCGCGTCGCAGCCGCGGGTGCGGAACAGGTGCTCGATCAGCGAGCCGTCGCCGCTGCCGATATCGAGCACGCGCGAGCGCGGCGCGATCATCTCGGCGATCAGCTTCTGGTCGAGGCGCATGGTGCCGGCCGCGCGCGGCTAGCGGCTGATCGTCTCGGGCTGCAGCAGCCTGAGACGTGGATCGGTCGCTCGGGCCATCATCTCGCTGGAGAGGCAAGCCAAGGGCTCCGCCCTCGACCCGCTGGGGCCGGTAGGCCCCAGACCCCGATGTGTGGTCGCGTTTTCAATAGCTTGCCTGGTAAATTTTCAGCAGCCTGCTAGGCGAGGCCGGCATGCTCGGCCGCCCCGGCCAGGAAGCCGCGCATGGTGCGGTCCAGCGCCGGCTCGTCGAGCAGGAAGGCGTCGTGCCCCTTGTCGCTCTCGATCTCGACGAAGCTGACATTGGCCGCCGCCCGGTTCAGCGCGCGCGCCACGGCGCGCGACTGGCCGGTCGGGAACAGCCAGTCCGAGGAGAACGAGATCACGCAGAAGCGGGTGCGGCTGCCCCGGAAGGCGCCGGCGAGGTTGCCGTCATGGTCGGCGGCGATGTCGAAATAGTCCATCGCCCGGGTGATGGTCAGGTACGAGTTGGCATCGAAGCGGTGCACGAAGCTGCTGCCCTGGTGGCGCAGGTAGCTCTCCACCTCGAACATCTCGCCGAACAGGGCGAGCGGCGCCTCGGCGTCGTACGGATCGCGTCGCAGCCGGCGTCCGAACTTGCGGGTCAGCGCCTCCTCGGAGAGGTAGGTGATGTGCGCCATCATGCGCGCCACCGCCAGCCCGCGCGCCGGCACCAGACCGTCGGCCCAGTAGCGCCCGCCGTGCCAGTCGGGATCAGCGAAGATCGCCTGCCGGCTGACCTCGTTGAAGGCGATGTTCTGCGCCGAGTGGAAGGCGGCGGTGGCGATCGGCACCGCGGCGAACACCAGCTCCGGGTAGCTCGCCGCCCATTGCAGCACCTGCATCCCGCCCATCGAGCCGCCGATCACCGCGAACAGGCGCGCGATGCCGAGCTCGGCGATCACCTGGCGTTGCGCGCGCACCATGTCGCGTATGGTGATCGGCGGGAAGTCGGTGCCCCAGGGCTCGTCCTCGGCCCGCGCGCGGTCGGTGCGCGACGAGCGCGGACCGGTGGAGCCCATGCAGCCGCCCAGCACGTTCATGCACAGCACGAAGTAGCGGTCGGTGTCGATCGGCAGGCCCGGGCCGACCATGCGCGCCCACCAGCCCGGCTTGCCGGTCAGCGGATGCGGCTCGGCCACGTACTGATCGCCGGTGAGCGCGTGGCAGACCAGCACGGTGTTGTCGCGGGCGGCATTCAGGGTGCCGTAGCTGCACAGCGCGATCCGCACCGGCGACAGCCGCGCGCCGCAGTCCAGCGCCACCCCGTCCGGCAGCTCCACGCAGCGATGCTCGATCTCGATGAGGGGGCTGGTCAGGTCCATCAGGCAGGGTCGACGCGATCCGGTGGCTGCGAGCGCACGGCTCGGCGCGGCAAAGTGCCAGATCGCGTGGCGCACGTCACGCCGCTCCTGCCGCCCTCCTCCCGACCTCGCATCGGCTGAGCATCGCCTGAGCGTGGCTCGCGTCAAGGTTGCAGGCCCGATCCGCGAACAAATCGGCAGGCCATTCGCGATCAGTGCTTTACGTTGGAACAGCCGCTGCGCTACGGTTGATCACGTTTTCGTCAGAAGAACCATGCAACCGCAGATTTCAGGCCACAGAGCCATGCCGGACCATGCCGCTCCCATCGACGCCCTGCGCGTGCTGGGGCATTCGGGCCTGTTCGACTGCGCCTACTACCTGGGCTGCAACGCCGATCTGGCCGGACTGGGCTCCGAGGCGCTGGCGCACTACCACCAGTATGGCTGGCGCGAGGGCCGCAAGCCGAACCCGTATTTCGACCCGTCCTGGTATCGCGCGCAGCACCCCGACGTCGCTGCCGCCGGGATCGACCCGCTGCTGCACTACATCACCGCGGGCGAGGCGGCCGGCTTGCGTCCGGTGGCCTGGTTCGACCCGCTCTGGTATGCGCGCTCGTACAGCCTGCCCGAGGGCATGACGGCGCTGCGCCACTACCTGCTGCACCGGCTCGACGGCAGCGTCAGCGCCATGCCCGAGTTCGACTCCGGCTTCTACCTGCGCGCCTATCCCGACGTCGCCGCCGCCGGGCTCGATCCGCTCGAGCACTACATGGTGCAGGGCTTCCGCGAGGCGCGCCGGCCGTTCGAGGGATTCGATCCGGTGTTCTACCGGCAGCGCTACCTCAACAGCGCCACCGAGGCCAACCCGCTGCTGCATTTCCTCGAGCATCGCGACGAGGCGGGGGTGCACCCCGCACTGCCCCGGCACGAGACCACCATCCCGCGCGAGGTGCGCCGCAATACCCAGCCGGGGCCGTTCTTCGAGACGGTGCGGCCGCTGCCGGCCTCCGTCGCCCGTCGTGCCCAGGTGCTCGCCTACTACCTGCCGCAGTTCCACAGCGTGCGGCAGAACGACGAGTGGTGGGGCGAGGGCTTCACCGAGTGGACCAACATCGCGCGCGGCCTGCCGCGCTTCGCCGGCCACTACCAGCCGCGCACGCCGCGCGACCTCGGCCACTACCGGCTGGAGGGCACCGACACGCTGCGTCGCCAGGCGGCGATGGCGCAGGCGGCCGGCATACAGGGCTTCATCTTCTATTTCTACTGGTTCAACGGCACCCGCCTGCTCGACGGACCGCTGGAGGCGCTGCTCGCCGACCGCTCGCTCGACATGCCGTTCTGCCTGCTCTGGGCCAACGAGAACTGGACCCGTCGCTGGGACGGCTCGGACAGCGAGGTGCTGATCAGCCAGGATTTCCGCCCCGAGGACGAGCCGGCGCTGATCGACTGCTACGGCCGTCACTTCGCCGACCCGCGCTATATCCGCATCCAGGGCCGCCCGCTGCTGATGCTCTACCGTCCCGCACTCGTTCCGGATGCAAAACGTACTATCAGCCGCTGGCGCGAGCTGTTCGCCGAGCGCTGCGGCGAGAACCCGATCCTGGTGATGGCGCAGGCCTTCGGCGACGACGATCCAGGCAGCTACGGGCTGGATGGTGCCATCGAGTTCCCGCCGCACAAGGTGGTGCAGGACGCGCAGACCATCAACGAGCGGCTCGACCTGCTCGACACCGACTTCACCGCCCAGGTCTACGACTACGACGAGATCGTCGACCGCGCGCTGCGCGCGCCGGCGCCGGAGTTCCCGCTGATCCGCACCGCCTGCCCGTCCTGGGACAACGACGCGCGCCGGCAGGGCGGCGGGCTGGTGCTGCACGGCTCGACGCCGGCCAAGTACCAGTCCTGGGTCGAGGGGCTGGTGCGCCAGGCGCTGGCGCGGCCGTTCCACGGCAGCCCGATCGTGTGCATTAATGCCTGGAACGAGTGGGCCGAGGGCGCCTACCTGGAGCCCGACCTGCATCATGGTGCGGCCTACCTGAACGCGACGGCGCGTGCGGTCAGCGGCTTCGGACGCGCCGGAGCCCAGGGCGGACGCATCCTGCTGGTCGGCCACGACGCCTTCCCCGCCGGCGCGCAGAGCCTGCTGCTGCACGTGGCGCGGCAGCTGAGGCGCGCGCACGGCGTCGAGGTCGCCATCCTGCTGCTCGCCGGCGGCTCCCTGCTGGACGGCTACCGCGCCGTCGCCACGACCCAGGTGATGGCGGCGAGCGACCCAGCGCTGCCCGAGGCGCTGCGCCGGCTGCGCCGCGACGGCTATGACGGCGCCATCGTCAACAGCGCCGCCTCGGGCGCCATCGGCGCGCGGCTGGCAGAGGCCGGCATCGCCTACACCCTGCTGGTGCACGAGCTGCCGGCGCTGATCGCCGAGAAGAACCTGCTCGCGAGCCTGGGCGAGGCCGCCCGCCTGGCCCGCCGGGTGGTGTTCCCGGCCGCCGCGGTGCAGCAGCGGGTGCAGGCGCTGGTGCCCGTCGAACC
>CAXTOC010000170.1:5827-6323 GCA_964245725.1 uncultured Acetobacteraceae bacterium
CTGCCGCAGGGGCTGTATCGCAGGCGGCCGTTCTCGGTGCGCGCCCGCACCGCGCTGCGTCGGCAGCTCGGCATCGCCGCCTCCGACCTGGTGCTGATCGGGGTCGGCTACGGCGACCTGCGCAAGGGCTTCGACCTGTTCGTGCAGCTCTGGCGCCAGACCCGCACGGCGTCGGGCCCCCGCGCCAGGCGTCCGGCACGGGTGGTGCACTGCCTGTGGCTGGGCGATCTGGACCCGTCGCTGAAGCTCTATCTCGGCGCCGAGCTGGAGGTCGCGATCGCCTCGGGCACGTTCCATCTGCCCGGCCACGTGCCGGACGCCCCGGAGCATCTGTGCGCCGCGGACGCCTTCGTGCTGACCTCGCGCGAGGACCCGCTGCCGAGCGTGGTGATGGAGGCGATGGCGAGCGGCCTGTCCTGCGTCGCCTTCGAGGACAGCGGCGGCATCCCCGAGCTGATCGAGCGGCACGGCATGGGGACCACGGTGCCGCTCGATC